>JAKFXJ010000127.1 GCA_021731425.1 Limnohabitans sp.
CAGCAGCGCTCCTGCTGCAAGCACTCGGTCCAACAAAGCCCAACCGGCCCCTGCTGCCGCGCCTTGAGATCGACACACGCCCAGCGCCAAGCCCTGTTCACACCCGCCTTTTTGTTGCCCCCATTTACTTCCCACTTTTCAAGCCATGACCGCCACCACCGCACTCCCAGGACAACCCCACATCCGCTATTCGGGCGATCAGTTGCATGTGGAGGGCGTGGTGCTGTCCCAATTGGCCCAAGAACATGGCACACCCTTGTTCGTCTACTCCAAAGCGGCCATGCTGTCGGCCCTGGCCGCCTACCAGCGCGGCTTTGCCGGGCGCCAGGCACAAATCTGCTACGCCATGAAGGCCAACTCCAGTCTGGCCATCCTGCAAGTGTTTGCCGAAGCCGGTTGTGGCTTTGACATCGTCTCCGGCGGCGAGCTGGCCCGCGTGCTGGCCGCAGGTGGCGATCCAGCCAAGGTCATTTTTTCAGGCGTGGGCAAAACCCGTCATGAAATGAAACAGGCCCTGCAAGTGGGCATCGGTTGCTTCAACGTCGAAAGTGAGGCCGAGCTCGATGTGCTCAGCGAAGTGGCGATGGGCATGGGCAAAGTCGCCCCGGTCAGTCTGCGCGTGAACCCCAACGTCGACCCCAAAACCCACCCTTACATCTCCACCGGCCTCAAGGGCAACAAATTCGGCATTGCACACGAAGACACCCTGCGGGCCTACCGTCACGCGGCCAGCCTGCCGGGGCTCAAGGTGGTGGGCATTGATTGCCACATCGGCTCACAAATCACCGAGACCAACCCCTACCTGGACGCCATGGACCGCGTGCTGGACCTGGTGGCCGACATCGAAGCGGCGGGCATCCCGATTCACCACATCGATTTTGGTGGTGGTTTGGGTATCAACTACAACGGCGACACCCCACCAGAAGCCGATGCGCTGTGGGCGCAACTTCTGACCAAGCTGGACACACGCGGCTACGGCCAGCGCCAGCTGATGATCGAGCCGGGCCGCTCTTTGGTGGGCAACGCAGGCGTGTGCCTGACCGAGGTGCTGTATCTGAAGCCCGGCGAACAAAAGAATTTTTGCATCGTCGACGCTGCAATGAACGACCTGCCCCGCCCGGCCATGTACCAGGCCTTCCACCAGATCGTGCCGGTCAAGACGAGCGCAGGCCAAGACGCGGTGTATGACGTGGTGGGCCCCGTGTGCGAGAGCGGCGACTGGATTGGCCGCGACCGCCAACTGCAGGTACAAGCGGGTGACGTGCTTGCCGTGCTGTCTGCAGGCGCTTACTGCATGAGCATGGCCAGCAACTACAACACCCGTGGCCGTGCCGCTGAGGTGTTGGTGGATGGCACCCAAGCGCACCTGATCCGCCAACGCGAATCGGCGTTCGACACTTTTGCTCTGGAACAACTGGTCTGAAATGCAAAGGCGCCCGTCAAACGCCAGCCCAGCGTTTGACAGGTGTTCAGGGTCGCCGTGCTGAGCGCCGCAGCAAACGCCAGCCCAGCAAAACCACTAGGATGCCCGCATAGACCAGCACCTCGGCAAAGTCCTGTTTGCCCGCCCTCATCCACCAAAAGTGGAGCACTGCGAGCACAGCCACACCATAAACGCCACGGTGCAGCATTTGCCAGCGCTTACCCCCCAGCCAGCGCACGGCCCGGTTGAAAGAGGTGGCGGCCAGCGCCCACAAAATCACAAAGGCGCTGAAACCCAACCAGATGAAGGGGCGCTTGAGGACGTCTTGCAGCGTGTCGGCCGGATCAAAGCCCATATCGAACCAGACATAACACAACATGTGCAAACTGGCATAGCCAAACACCAGCAAGCCCAGTAGGCGCCGAAAACGCAGCAACTCGGGCCAGCCCAGCCAAGTGCGCAAAGGGGTCACGGCCAGCACCACACACAGGCTGCGCAGTGTCCAGTCGCCGGTGGCACGGATCAGGGCTTCAGCGGGGTTGGGGCCGAGTTGGTCCAACAGGGTTTGCGCCAGCAACCAGGCCCAGGGCATACAGCCGAGCACCAGCAAAACCCACCAAGCGGCGGGGTGACGCAGCGCCTGCCTCATGTCCTCAAGACTTTTCCCACAACGGCATCAGAAGAACTTTTTCAAGTCCATGCCTGCGTACAGCTGACCCACCTGTGGCTCGTAGCCGTTGAACATCAGTGTTTTGCGCTTTTTGGCCAACAAACCGTCTTCGCCAATGCGCCGCTCGGTGGCCTGGCTCCAACGCGGGTGGTCCACATTCGGGTTCACATTGGAATAAAAACCGTATTCTTGCGGCGCGGATTTCTCCCAAGACGTGACTGGCTGCTTGTCAGTGAAACGGATCTTGACCAAGCTCTTACCGCTCTTGAAGCCGTATTTCCAAGGCACCACCAAACGCAGCGGCGCACCGTTTTGTTTGGGCATGACCTCGCCATACATGCCAAAAGCCAGCAGGGTCAGCGGGTGCATGGCTTCGTCCATGCGCAGCGCTTCCACATAGGGCCAGTCCAGCACACTGGAGCGCAAACCCGGCATGGTCTTGGGATCAGCCTGGGTCACAAACTCCACAAACTTGGCGCCCGGCAGGGGCTCCACACGCCGGATCAGGTCGGCCATGGAATAGCCCACCCATGGGATCACCATCGACCAGCCTTCCACACAGCGCAAGCGGTAGATGCGCTCTTCCATGGCGCTCCATTTCATGAGGTCTTCCAGGTTCACGCGGGCAGGCTTCTTGACCAGACCCTCGATCTCCACACTCCAAGGATCGGTCTTGAGGGTGTGGGCCCGCTTGACGGGATCGCCCTTGTCGGTGCCGAATTCATAAAAGTTGTTGTAGGTGGTGGCGTCTTTGTAGGGTGTGGGTTTGTCCATCACCATGGCGCCGCTCAGCTTGGAGGGCACCGAGGGCAGCGCTGGCAATTGCCCAGGCCTTGCCATTTGAGCTTGCGCATCGCGCAGAGCCCAAGCCGACAAAGCCAATCCCGCAGAACCGGCGGCCAGCTGTCTCATCAAGTCTCGGCGGGATTGGTACGCCGCTTGACTGGTGATGTCGCTGGGTACAGGATGTAAAAATCCAGAGGATGAAGAACGGATGATCATGGGATAGGCCTGCTGGTGAAATGTCGCTCGTTCATTGTGAACGGTCTTGATCACTTTTGCACAAAGGGGCCAAACACCTTGCAACAAGATGCAAGCACGGCAAATGCCTCGGCTGACGCGCAGCGGCATTGGATCTCGCTGAGAAGCAGACGGCTCCAGCGCCTGAGCCAGACGCCAAGTCCCTTCATCTGTCGTTAAAATGAAATTTCATTTTTTCGAGGACTAAATTGAGCCAAGCCCTGATCGAAGTCGTCGATGACGATACAGACATCCGGCACATGTTGCAGCTGGTTCTGGAGGCGCGTGGCTTCAAGGTCCGCACCCATGACGGTGCCCACGCTTATCTGAGTGCAGCGCCGGTGACCGAGCGACGGGTCATGTTGCTCGATGTGCGCATGCCCAACATGACGGGTGTTGAATTGCAGGCCCAGATGGTCAAAACAGGGGACCCAACCCCTGTCATTTTCATGAGTGGCGAGAGCCTGCCCCAAGACACCATGGCGGCCCAGCAATCGAACGCGGTCACTTTTTTGTGGAAACCCTTCAGGACCGAGGACCTGCTCAACGCGGTGGCCCAAGGCCTGGCTTTGTACGACCAGCAGTCCCACTGATCGCCCAGGGCTTTGCACTCTGCAGGGGCTTGCCCCCCGGGCTTACAGGGTACCGTAGCTGTGCAAGCCGCTCAGGAACATGTTGACCCCCAAGAAGGCAAAGGTCGTTATGCCCAAGCCCACCAAGGCCCACCAAGCGGCCACGGTGCCGCGCAAGCCCTTCATGAGGCGCATGTGCAGCCAGGCGGCATAGTTGAGCCACACGATCAGGGCCCAGGTCTCTTTCGGGTCCCAGCTCCAGTAGCCGCCCCAAGCCTCGGCCGCCCACAAGGCGCCCAGCACGGTGGCAATGGTGAAAAAGGCAAAGCCCACAGCGATGGATTTGTACATCACATCGTCGAGGATTTCGAACGAGGGCAGTCGCTCGGCGATGCGACGGCGGCCCAGCAAAATGCCCGCCACAATGAAGGCAGAGATCCCGAAATAAACCATCCAGTAGCTGCTGGTCTGGTCGTTGGCCGATTGGCGGAACACCACCGGCTCAAAGCACAACACAATGCCCAGCAGCCACAAAGGCGCCAGCTTGTACCAGCGCGTCTCGGTCGCTTGCTGCTTGATCAGGTAAGCAAAGGCCACCATGGCGGCCAGGGCGAAGGTGCCGTAGCCAATGAAGTTGGCCGGGACATGGATCTTCATCCACCAGCTTTTGAGTGCAGGCACCAGGGGCTGGATTTCATGCGCCTCCCGCACCAGCGTGTACCAGAGCAAAAAGCCCACTGCTGCGCTGACCACCAACATCACAAACGCACCCAAAGCGCGGGTTTTGTACTGCGCTTCGTAATACAAATAGAAAGCCGCTGTCATCCAGCAGAACATCACAAAAACTTCGTACAGGTTGCTCACCGGAATGTGGCCAATGTCCGGGCCTAATTGGTGGCTTTCATACCAACGCACCAAGGTGCCGATCAGGGCCAAGCCCACCGCCACCCAAGCCATGCGTGAACCCAAAGATTCCATCGCATCGGCCTGACCACGGATGAACACACCCGCCCAGTAAAAGACGGTGCTGATGAAAAACAGCATGCTCATCCACAGGATGGCCGATTGGCTGGAGAGGAAATACTTGAGCAAGAACACCTGCTCGGACCGTGCCAGATCACCTTGGTAAAGGTAAATGGCCAGCAGCGACAGGCCTGTGACCACCAGCATCAAGGTCCGCAGCGGCCGCCAGAACCAGGCCAGCCAGATCACCGCTGGCAAACTGCCGATCAGGATGGCCTGCTCGTACACATCCATCGCCTGCTGGTACCGGGTGAAGGTGAACACCGTGCCAAGCAGCGCCAGCAGGGCAAAGCCCCAGTCAAAGGCCGTGCGGCTGGAGAAATAACCTGGATTCAAAGTGACAGTCGTCATGGTGTTTTCTCGGAGCGGCCCAGCAAGCGGGCACTCAGTTGGTCAAATTCACGGTCTACATCCATGGTCTTGCGGTTGGACGACAAGGCCACGCTCGCTTGGGCACCATCGCCTTGTGGCGAGAGCCAAACCCACAAGCGACGATCCCGAACATACAGCATTGCAAAAATACCCAAGATCAAAAGGGCACAGCCGAGGTAAACGATGGACTGGCCTGGCGCCCTGGCCACTTGGAATACGCTCGCTTGCACCTGCTTGAAGTCCTTCAGCAAAAACGTCATGGGTGCGGGGTAAAACGGCGCATCAGACAGCGCCAGCACCGCCTGCGACATGAAGCCCTGAACCTGGTCAGCAGGCAGCGGCTTGGCCCCGGCTTGTTCACGGGCCACAGCATCGAGTTCAAACAAAGCGCCATTCAAAATGCGCACAAACATCTCACCTGCGCGAGGACGCTCGGCCTCAGGCACATTCGATTCCAGAAAATCAGCCAAAGCCTGCAGGCCCGAGACGGTTTTGCCCTGCACCTGTTCCATGCCAGCAAACAGGCCCAGCGAACGCGCAGCCGAATCGGCCAATTGGCGGGTCAACTCGGGCCGCTGAGGGTCTACCGCTTTTCGGGCATAACGCTGTACTGCCCGATCGCGCAACTCGGGTGTTTCCAAGGCAGCACGCAGGCGAATGAAGCCGGTCAGCTCGCCGTTTTCGTCAGCAGGGGGGCGCAGGTAGCGGTAAGGCTCACTGGGCGTCTCGCGCATGCCGAGCAAGAACACAGGCACGCCGTCACCCGCGTCCACGGGCAGCATGTAGTTGTTGTACTCACGGGCTTGACCGGCCGCGTCCCGCAGCTTGTAGCTCACGCTCGGGCCCACGTTGCGCAGTTCTTTGGTCTTGGTGGTCTTGTGGCCCGCACCCAAGCGCTCATCAATGGCGTTGCGCAAATCGACCTTGCGTACATCCACCGCGGTGCCCTCGGGGCCTGCGCCACCGGACATGTTTTCCACGTTGATCACGCGCAGCCCGGTGAACTCCAGGCTCATTTTTTCATTGCCATTGGTCAGGTCGGTGCTGCCACCAATGGTGCCCTCCACCTCAAAAGACTTGGTGGCTGCCGACATGGGCACGGCTTGCAGCTTGACGCTGGAGCCGCCATCGTCAAAGCTGGACTGGTAAATGTTGATGCCCTTGAAGCTCGCCGGGTGGTTCACCTCGACGCGTGCTTCACGCTTCTCGCCCGTGGCCTTGTCGTGGATGATGATGTCGCTGGCAAACAACTTGGGCATGCCGGTCGAGTAGTACTCAACGATGAACTTTTTCAGCTCGATGACAAAGGGCAGGTCTTGCAGCAAGATGCCATTGGACTGGTTCAGGATGGCAGTACCCGAAGCCGTGTCTTCGGCCACCAGCAAGTTGGCGCGGAAGGCCGGATTGCGATCGGACAAACGGTGCTGCGCTGGCACATCCGCAATCAGGCCACCACCGTTGTAGATTTCCTTGCCACCAAACCACATCTGGGCACGCACCGCCAGGTCGCCATCGAGCAAACCGCCCACACACACCAGCACGATGGCCGAGTGCGCCGCGATGTAGCCGATCTTGTTGGCTGCACCCGCCTTGGCGGCCAGCATCCAGCCCTTGCCCGCCGGGGTGTCGCGCTCTTGCAGCTTGACCTTCCATCCGCCGGTGGCCAACAATGCCCCAAGGCGCTTGGCCGCAGCCTCGGGCGCTTCGTTCAAGTGGCCTTCGGCCTTGTGGTGGAAGGCCTTGAGGCTTTGCTCGCGGATGTTTTCCTTGTAGTTCTTCAGGTCCACCAGGATCTTGGGCGTGTTGCGGGCGATGCACAAACTGGTGCTGACCACCAGGAAGGCCAAAATCAACAGGAACCACCAAGCGCTGTAGACGGTGTTGAGCTTGAGCGTGGCAAACAACTCGGCCCAAAAGGGTCCGAACTGGTTGATGTAATTGTTGGTGGGCTCGTTTTGCTTGAGCACCGTGCCGATCACCGAGGCGATGCAAATGATCGTCAACAAGGAGATGGCAAACCGCATGGACGACAGCAACTCGATCACGGCCTGCCCTCGGGGCGAGCTGCGCTCGGAATCAGGGCTGGAAGCAACGGTCGTCATGGGGTGTGGAAAATGAAGCTGATACAGAAAAGGCGGGACAAGGCTCGCCAGAAAAAATCAAGGCCGGGAAAACCGGCCTTGAATCAAGTCATATCAGCCGATGCTGAATTGTGCCGCAAGGGCATGTGCTTTGGCTTAAATCCCCTGCACGCAGCAGGTCAAGCACTAAACGCCCCTGACAGCTGGATCAGGTTTCAGCGCAAACCTGCGATGTAGTCAGAAACGGCCTTGATTTCGCGGTCGTTCATCTTGGCAGCGACCTGGGTCATTTGCAGGTTGTTCTTGCGAACGCCTTCACGGAACTGGGTCAACTGGGCAGCGGTGTAGTCGGCGTGCTGACCCGACAAACGGGGGTACTGCGCAGGCATGCCCGCGCCGTTGGGCGAGTGGCAGCTGGCGCATGCAGCGATCTGGCGGTCAGGAATGCCACCGCGGTAGATGCGCTCGCCCCAGGCCACGGTGTCTTTTTCTTTTGCAAAACCGGGCTTGGCTTGCTTGGAAGCGAGCCAGTAGCTGATGTTGCGCATGTCTTCGTTGCTCAGGCCTGCCACCATGCCGCTCATCACGGCGTTGGCGCGTTTGCCCGATTTGAATTCTTGCAATTGCTTGAGCAGGTATTCGGGGTGCTGCTGGGCCAGCTTGGGGTTGACGGGCGTACCGGAGTTGCCATCAGCAGCGTGGCAAGCCACACAGGCTGCGCTGTAAATAGCCTCGCCTTTGGCCAGGTCGGGTTTGGCAGCTTGCGGCGCGGGGCCGGCAGCCAAAGCAGAACCAGCCACAAAAGCGGCCGACAGAGCGGTGATCAAGTAAGAGGAAATCGACTTCATGGCGTGATCCAAGAGTTGGCGCAAAACCCAAGGATTCTACAATGAGGTCCACGTCAGTTTCCTGACGACCCAAGGTATCCCTGATTTATGAGCTCCCGCCCCCACGTTCGCGTTCCTGCAAGCCCTGCCAAAGCCCCAAAACCCACGCCTGCAGCGGCTTTGACGGCGCCAAATAACCCCGCAGCTGTGACGCCCATGGGCTGGATGCACACCGCTCGTTTTTTGACCACTGCCGCGCAGCTGCACCACTTGCCTGCGATGGAAACGCCCGAAATCGCCTTTGTGGGCCGCTCGAACGCGGGCAAATCCACCTGCATCAACACCCTGACGCAAAAAAAGCAACTGGCCTTTGCTTCCAAAAAACCTGGTCGCACCCAGAACATCAATCTGTTTGCATTGGGCAAGCAGGGCATCACCGATGCCGTGCTGGCCGATTTGCCCGGTTACGGCTACGCCGCCGTGGCCAAGATGGACAAGCTGCGCTGGCAACAGGTGATGGCCAACTACTTGGTCAGCCGCGACAACCTGACCGGCATCGTCATGATGTGCGACCCACGTCATGGCTTGACCGAACTCGATGACATCTTGCTCGAAGTGATCCGTCCCCGCGTCGAAGAAGGCTTGAAGTTCCTGATCATCTTGACCAAGGCCGACAAGCTCACCCGTGCCGAGCAGGCCAAAGCCTTGTCGATTGCGCGACTGCAAGCCGGTGGCGGCGAGGTCAAACTCTTTTCGGCCCTGAAAAAGCAAGGCGTGGACGAGGTGGCCCAACTGCTGTGGGACTGGACCCACCCGGCTGGTGGCGCAGCAGTCCCTGCACCAAGCACCGAGCCCCCCGAAGAAGAACCCGAAGCCCTGGACGAGTGAGCCTGCGCTGAACACAGCCCCGGACCACCGCCCTACAAGGAGTGATCCGCTGTGCATCCCGACATCCAGACTTGGCAGCAAACCCTGCCCCACGGCATCACGCTGAGCTGCCGTGCCTGTGGTGAACCCGGCCGCCCGGTGCTGCTGTTTTTGCACGGTTTCCCTGAAGGGGCCTGGGTCTGGGATCCTTTGCTGCGGCATTTTTCCCGGCCCGAAAACGGCGGCTACCGCTGCGTGGCACCCAACCTGCGCGGCTACGAACGCTCGAGCGCCCCTGAGGACGTCAAGGCCTACCGCGCCAAACACCTGGTGCAGGACATCGTGGCCCTGATCGACACCGAATGCGGCCCCATCCCAGACGGACAACCCCTGGCCGCACTCATCGCCCACGATTGGGGCGGTGCCGTGGCCTGGAGCCTGGCCAACCAGCACCCGCATCGCATGCGCCAGCTGGTCATCCTCAACTCACCCCACCCCGGCCCCTTTCTTGAGGCCCTGCAACACGACCCGGCGCAGCAAGCGGCCAGCGCCTACATGAACTTTTTGGTGCAGCCCGATGCAGCGGCGCAGTTGGCGGCCAAGGACTTCGAACGCATGTTCGGTTTTTTGACGGGCCAAGACACTTCTTTGCAATCCCTCACCGCGCCCACGGCAGACACCCAGGCCCACTGGCTCACACCCGCCGTGAAAGCGCAATACCGCGAGGTTTGGCAGCATGGGCTGCAAGGCGGCCTGAATTACTACCGCGCATCACCCCTGCGCCTGGCCACCGCCACCGACCCGGGTGCCAGCGCCGTGCAGATCCCGCCCGAGGCGCTGCGCATCGATGTACCCACGCTGCTGCTCTGGGCGCAAGACGATGTGGCCTTGTTGCCCTGCCTGACTGAAGGGCTGGACGCGCACATCCCCGATCTGAAACTCGTGCCGATTGCGCAGGCCACACACTGGGTAGTGCACGAGCAACCAGCACGAGTCATCCAAGAGATTGTGAATTTTCTGCCTCCGAGCGGCATCAAACCCGCTCAATAAACCCCCGGCTCGCCCTCGGGTCGGGTTTTGAACCGCTTGTGCACCCAGTAATACTGCTCCGGCATGGTGTCGATCAAGGCCTGCAGTTCAAGGTTCATGCGGGCGGTGTCGGCCTCGGCGTCTTCGCTCGGGAAATCGGCCCACAGGGGTCCCAACTCCAGACGGTAGCCCTGCGCAGTCATGCGCGTGGCCACGGTCATCACCCGGGCACGCCCCAAACGCGCAAAGCGCGACAAAGAAGGCACGGTGGCCGCCTGCACGCCATAAAAGGGCACAAACACCGACTCCTTGCGCCCAAAATCCATGTCTGGCAACAAATACAGTTTGTCCCCCTGGCGCAGGCCCGACAAGATTTGCTTGACCCCCTGGTGGCGGAAATACAAGCTGACTTGACCTGATCGGTTGCGCCCCTGACGCACCCACTCGTCCAGCGCCGCATTGCGCTGGCGCACATAAATGCTGGCCATGTGCACCCCATGCACCTGTGTCAGGGCGCTGCCGCCCGCGTCCAGCCCCACAAAGTGCGGCGCCAGCATCACCACAGGCTCAGGGCCCAGCAAGGGACTCAAATCGCCCTGCAACTGCAAACGGCTGCGCAGCTGCGCGGGCGAGCCGTGCCAGAGCCACGACCGGTCGAGCAGCGACTGCACCACCCCCACAAAATGCCTGCGGGCCAAATGACCGCGCTGGCGGGGCGTGAGGTGTGGAAAGCACAAAGCCAGGTTGACCTGCACAATGCGCCGCCGCGACCGGGCCAAGGCCCACAACACATGGCCCAAGACCCAGCCCAAAGAGCGCAGGGCCCCCAAAGGCCATGGGGCCAAAAAGCGCATGAGCCAAACCACGGGGTGCATTAGGCGTCCTTGCGCGGGGCTTTGTAGCGGGCATAGCCCCACAAATACTGCTGCGGGCAAGCCCGCACCAGGGCCTCCATGGCCTGGTTGATCTGCACCACCGCCGTTTCCAAATCCGGTGACAAATCGTGGCCCAGCGTTTGGGTGTGCAGCCGGTAACCGCGCCCCCAGGGCAAGCGCTCGCCCCAAATCAACACCACCTTGGCTCCGGTTTGCAAGGCCAATCGGGCCGCCAGTGTCATGGTGTAAGCCGGTTTGCCAAAGTAAGAGGCCCATTGGCCCATGCCCTCGGGCGGCACCTGGTCGGGCAGCAAACCCACGGCTTCGCCTGCCCGCAAGGCCTTGATCATCTGGCGCACTCCCGCCAGCGTGGTGGGCACCGCCTGCAAGCCCGGCCGGTTGCGTGCCAAGGCCATCACCTCATTCAAGGCCGCCTGCCTGGCGGGGCGGTACAAAACCGTCAACTGCCCGTGTTGCTGCCCAAAGCGCAAGGCCAGCGCCTGAGCAGTGATCTCAAAGCAACCCATGTGCGGGGTCAGGAACAGCACGCCCCGCCCTTGGGCATAAGCCTGGGCCGCGGCCCGGTCGTCGGCCCACACCAAGGGCGGTGTGCGGCCCAGCCACAACCGCGGCAACTCGGCCGACATGCGCCCGGCCTGCCCGATGGCCCCCATCACCGCCCGCCATCCCAGACCCGCCTGCATGGCATTGTCCAAAAAGCGGCGACGGTAGCGACCCGAAAACAGCCACGCAGCCCAGCCCCCCAAACTGCCCAAGGCGTGCAAAGCCCACAAGGGCCAACGTGAGAAAAAACGGAACCAGCGCAACATAAGGGGGTGATTTTGCCTTGAACCCGCTCCCACCTGGCCGTTGCCCTGAGCCCACTTAACCAGAGCGATGTCCCGATCCCGTACAACCACCGCTGTTCATGGCGGATCTTTTGCCGGTTCTCTCCCGGTCACAACCCTTGTGTGAGCGCGGTCCGGTGAGATGTTTCATCGGGCAGGTCTTGAAACGGTCACAAATGCCCTTATCATTAGCACTCGATGGAGTTGAGTGCTAACAACACCCCACTCCACAGATTTCAGCAGCACCCTTTTTTGGTGCTTTTGTTTTTCAACCCTTGTTTCAAATCCAGGAGATTCCATGAAACTGCGTCCTTTGGGCGATCGCGTGATCGTCAAGCGTATCGAAAGCGAAACCAAAACAGCCTCGGGCATCGTGATCCCCGATTCGGCTGCAGAAAAGCCCGATCAAGGTGAAGTCTTGGCCGTCGGTCCTGGCAAAACCAACGACAAAGGCGAGACCAAAGCCCTGAGCGTCAAAGTCGGCGACCGCGTGTTG
The DNA here is from genome assembly GCA_021731425.1 of Limnohabitans sp. Taxonomy (GTDB): domain Bacteria; phylum Pseudomonadota; class Gammaproteobacteria; order Burkholderiales; family Burkholderiaceae_C; genus Limnohabitans_A. The sequence goes on from JAKFXJ010000127.1 coordinate 12,104, forward strand.
TTCGGCAAGTACAGCGGCCAGACCGTCAAGGTCGGCGGCGACGAGCTGCTGGTCATGAAAGAAGAAGACCTGTTCGCGGTAGTGGAATAACTTGCGGGACAGACCGAACGACGCGCGAAGCGCCCGTTCGCTCTGTCCTCAACTGATCAAATCAATTTAATTCAGGAGCTATCAAAATGGCAGCAAAAGACGTAATTTTCGGCGGCGAAGCCCGCGCACGCATGGTTGAAGGCGTGAACATTTTGGCCAACGCGGTCAAAGTGACTTTGGGCCCTAAGGGCCGTAACGTGGTTCTGGAGCGCTCTTTCGGCGCCCCCACCGTGACCAAGGACGGTGTGTCCGTGGCCAAGGAAATCGAACTCAAAGACAAGCTGCAAAACATGGGCGCTCAGATGGTCAAGGAAGTTGCTTCCAAGACTTCTGACAACGCTGGTGACGGTACGACTACCGCTACCGTGTTGGCTCAAGCCATCGTGCGCGAAGGCATGAAGTACGTGGCCGCTGGCATGAACCCCATGGACCTGAAGCGCGGCATCGACAAAGCAGTGACTGCTTTGATCGAAGAGCTGAAGAAGGCCACCAAGGCCACCACCACCAGCAAAGAAATCGCCCAAGTCGGCTCGATTTCTGCCAACTCTGACTCCAGCATCGGCGAAATCATCGCCAACGCCATGGACAAAGTGGGCAAAGAAGGCGTGATCACTGTGGAAGACGGCAAGAGCCTGAACAACGAACTCGACGTCGTTGAAGGCATGCAATTCGACCGCGGCTACCTGTCGCCCTACTTCATCAACAACCCCGAAAAGCAAGCTGCTTTGTTGGACAACCCCTTTGTGTTGTTGTTTGACAAGAAGATCAGCAACATCCGCGATCTGCTGCCCACACTGGAAGCCGTTGCCAAAGCTGGCCGTCCTTTGTTGATCATTGCCGAAGAAGTTGAAGGCGAAGCCTTGGCTACTTTGGTGGTGAACACCATCCGTGGCATCTTGAAGGTTGTGGCTGTCAAGGCTCCTGGCTTTGGTGACCGTCGCAAGGCCATGTTGGAAGACATCGCCATCTTGACCGGCGGCAAAGTGATCGCTGAAGAAGTCGGCCTGACCCTCGAAAAAGTGACTTTGGCCGATCTGGGCCAAGCCAAACGCATCGAAGTGGGCAAAGAAAACACCATCATCATCGACGGCGCTGGTGCTGCTGGCGACATCGAAGCCCGCGTTAAGCAAGTGCGTGTGCAGATCGAAGAAGCCACTTCTGACTACGATCGCGAGAAGCTGCAAGAGCGCGTGGCCAAGTTGGCTGGCGGTGTGGCCGTGATCAAGGTTGGCGCTGCCACCGAAGTCGAAATGAAAGAGAAAAAAGCACGCGTTGAAGACGCCCTGCACGCTACCCGCGCTGCCGTGGAAGAAGGCATCGTGGCTGGCGGCGGCGTGGCTTTGCTGCGTGCACGTCAGATGGCTGGTGTCATCAAAGGCGACAACGCTGACCAAGACGCCGGCATCAAGCTGGTGTTGAAAGCCATCGAAGCGCCTCTGCGCGAGATCGTGTACAACGCCGGCGGCGAGCCATCGGTCGTGGTGAACGCTGTGTTGGCTGGCAAAGGCAACTACGGCTTCAACGCTGCCAACGACACCTACGGCGACATGATCGAAATGGGTATTCTGGATCCTACAAAAGTGACCCGTACTGCTTTGCAGAACGCAGCTTCTGTGGCTTCTTTGATGCTGACCACCGAGTGCATGGTTTCCGAAGCCCCGAAGGACGAGTCCGGCGCTGGCGGCGGCGGCATGCCTGACATGGGCGGCATGGGTGGTATGGGCGGCATGGGCATGTAAGTGCCCTGCTGTCTGGACTGAGGGTTTGCGCCCTCACCCGGCCAAAAACAAAGCCCCGCAAGGTGAAAGCCTTGCGGGGCTTTTTTCATGGACGGCAGAACAAGCTCACAAAGCCGCAGCCTCGATCTTCACCACCCAATAAGCACCTTTGTCCTGCACCGCCTGGAAGCGCACTTTCTGACCGACTTGCAAGGCGTCGAGTTGCATAGGCTCCTTGACCTGAAACACCATGCTCATGGGCGGCATGTCCAGGTTTTTGATCTCACCGTGTTTGAGCGCCACTTTGCCCGCGGCCTTGTCGATGCGCCGCACTTCGGCCGTCGCCCAAGGCAGCGTGACGGTATCACCGCTCACACGCTGCAGGCCGTCACGCTGCGCCATCCGCCGAAGTCCGGGGTAGTGCTGAAAGCTTTTGCTGCTGCCGTCTTTTTGCACCAACAGCACGTCGTAGGCGTCTTTGCGGCCCTTGTATTCCGGGCCATCCATGCCGGGGCTGCCAATGGGCATGCCGGGCACAGACAGGCCCAAAGCGACAGGCCGTTCCTTCAACAGCCTTTGGATATCAGCGGCAGGCACATGGCCTTCGATGACGTAGCCTCCGACAGTGGCGGTGTGGCAGGAGCCCAAAGTCTCGGGCATGCCCAAGCGCTTGCGGGCCGCGGTGTTGCCCACGTCACGCACCTCGACCTTGAAGCCACTGGCCTGCAGGTGTTCCACCCACAATTGGCAGCAGCCGCAGTTGGGGTCTTTCCAGACTTGCACCGTGGTGGCTTGCGCCAAGGCGGTGCGCTCAAACCCGGTGAGGGCCAGCACAGCCGCCGCAGCCAGCCACTGGCGCCGAGGCAAGGCCTTGAATGTGGAATTGTTCATGGCGTGACTTCCTTACTGAACGGTGATGCGGCCGATCATGCCCGCTTCAAAATGGCCCGGAATCAGGCAGGCAAATTCAAAACTGCCTGCGCGGTTGAAGGTCCAGACGATGGTGCCTTTCTTGCCGGGATCCACATGCGCCATGTAGGGTTCATCATGCTCCATACCGGGGTGTTTTTTCATCATCTCGGCATGCGCCTTGAGCTATTGCGGTGTGCCGATCACGATCTCGTGCAAGACCTTGCCAGCGTTCACGGCCACCAGGCGCACAGTCTCGCCCAGCTTGACCTGGATCTGGTTGGGTGCAAAACGCATGTTGTCGGTCATGCGGATCTCGATGGTGCGCTGCACCTTTTTCGGATCGCCGGCAATGCCCCAGTCTTTTTGCTCAGCGGGTGCCGAAGATGTTGTGGCGTGGTTTTTGTGGGCCGAGTGCGCATGCGCTTGTGCCAGCGGCAGGGCCAGCAGACCCATGCTCAAGATGACGGTGTTCAAAACGTTTTTCATAGAGTGTTTCCTAAGTATGTGTGTGAATCGGATGGGGTGCCAATAGGTTGGCCTCAGTGTTGCCCATGGCCTTGGGGTTTGCGTACCGTGCCAGAAGCAGTCATGGTCGACTGACTGGCAAGCTCCGGGGCACGCGGCATAGCCGTGACAGGGCCCTTAAATTCAAAAGACTGCGTGCCCGGCGGCTGTTTGTAATCACCCGGGTCGCTGTAATCGCCCGGTTTTTGCTCGGCCCGCACCTTGAGTGTGGTGAACATGCCACCCATTTCAATGGGGCCATAAGGTCCGGTGCCGGTCATCATCGGGAAGGTGTTCTCGGGCAACTCCATTTCCATCTCGCCCATGTCGGCCATGCCGCGTTCACCCATGACCATGTAGTCGGGAATGAGCCGCTGGATTTTCTGCACCAACCCCCGGTGGTCCACACCGATCATGGTGGGCACATCATGGCCCATGGCGCCCATGGTGTGGTGGCTCTTGTGACAATGCATGGCCCAGTCACCGGGCTCATCGGCGATGAACTCCAATTGCCGCATCTGGCCCACAGCCACATCGGTCGTCACCTCGGGCCAACGCGCGGTGGTGGGCACGGGGCCGCCATCGGTGCCAGTCACCTCGAATTCGATGCCATGGATGTGGATGGGGTGGTTGGTCATGGTCAGGTTGCCCACACGCACCCGCACCCGGTCGTTCAGACGCGCCACCAGCGGGCTGATGCCCGGAAAGACCCGGCTGTTCCAGCTCCAGATGTTCTGGTCCAGCATGGTGTTGACGTTGGGGGTTTTGGCCCCCGGGGTGACATCGTACGCGCTCAACAGGAAGGCGTAATCGCGGTCCACCTCGGCAATCAGCGGGTGTTTGCCTTTGGGGTGGGTGATCCACAGGCCCATCATGCCCATGGCCATTTGGGTCATCTCGTCGGCGTGTGGGTGGTACATGAACGTGCCGGGGCGGCGTGCCACAAACTCGTACACATAAGTCTTGCCCACCGGAATTTGCTTTTGGTTGAGGCCCCCCACACCGTCCATGCCGTTGGGCAGGCGCTGGCCATGCCAGTGGATGGTGGTGTGCTCCGGCAATTGGTTGGTGACAAAGATCCGCACTTTGTCGCCCTCGACCACCTCGATGGTCGGGCCCGGGCTTTGGCCGTTGTAGCCCCACATGTTGACCACAAAGCCCGGTGCCATCTCGCGCACCACCGGCTCGGCCACCAGGTGGAACTCTTTGACGCCGTCCTTCATGCGAAACGGTAAAGTCCACCCGTTCAAGGTGACCACCGGGTTGTAAGGGCGTCCGGCCCCGGTAACGCCCGGTGGCGTCCAAGGCGGGGCGGTGTCGGGACGGGTCTGGATGACGGGTTCTGGCAAAGCGGCCAACGCACTTCGGCTGACGGCGCTGGTGACCACTGCGGCCCCTGCGACGGTGCCCAAAGTGGCAACGGTTTTTTGGAAAAAATCTCGGCGTTGCATGGTCAGTGTCCTGGGGTGCGGGTGTTGGAGGGGCTGGAGGATTCAGATGCGCTGGCGCTATCCGCATAGGGCAAGCCCGCCAGCACAGCCATCAGATCGGCATGGGCCAACCAGCGCTGTCGCTGCGCCTGCAAAGCGGCATCCACGCTGTCAATGCGCGTACGAACACTGGCCAAGAGGTCCCAGGTGCTTTTGAGCATGCCGTTGTAACGCAGCAGGGTTTCTTGCGAGAGTTCAGTGTGCAGGCGCAGCACTTGGGCCTGGGTTTGCTGCGCCGTCTGACTGGCCACCCGCAAAGCGTTCAGGGCCATCTGCACATCGGCACGCACCTGACGCGCCAGCCGGTCGGCCTGCAGCCGCGCTTGCCAAGCGTTTTCAAAGGCATGGCCCCAGCGCATCGTGCGGGGGTCCCACATGGGCAGATCCTGCCCAGCCAATGCTTGCAGGTCATTTTGCGCCGCCTGCCAATCTTGCGCACCCAAGCCGAGGCCTGCTGCGAGGCGACGGGCATGCAAGTCTTCCAATGGCCAGCGCAAATGGGCCTGTAGTGCCTGTGCCTGCAGGGCGGTCAGAGCCTCCGAGCTCGGCTCGGTCTGCACATCAACAGGGGGGAGTGCTGGCAATTCCGATGGCAAGTGCGCGGGTAACTGATGCGCCAAAGCCTGCGCGGTCATGCCCGCTCCGATTCGCTGCCACAAAGCATAGAGCGCACGATCGGCCTGAAGCTGCGCTTTGTCGGCGCGTGCACTGGCATCCCAGAGCGCAAGTTCTTCCTCAATTTGGCGGGCACGGCTCCAGTTACCGACTTGCGCCATGCGCTGGCCCAATTCGGCTGCGGTTTGCGCTACCGACAAAACATCTCGGCTGTGCACCACCGACTGACGCGCCACCACAGCATTGACCCAAAGCCTTTGCACATCCAGGCGAACCGCCGCCATTTTTTGGCGCACTTTGGCCACCTCAACGGCACCCATGCCCGGCTTGAGCCACAGGGCTTCATCCTGCAAAGCCAGACGGGCGGCACGCGCCAATGTGAGTTGCCCCGCGTCGGGATGCGCAGAAGCGTCCGGCATCTGCGGCAGGTTTTTCTGTTCCCAGAGCAACAAGTCCAGATGGCCTCGCGGGAACTGCCCGACAGCACGGTTGGCGTCCTGCCAAGTGGGACTGGATTGGCCTGGCTTGGCCGATAGCGCTGCAGTGGATGGGGTGCCCGGCTGCGTGCCATGCACGTGGGCAGAGTGCGGTGCGCTTGCACCACGGGTTTGCGACCAGGCGGCAGGCCAAGCGCTGGCCAGCAGCACAGCGCCCATGGCACCGAGCCTGACAGCGCGACTCAAAAGGGGTTTCATGTCAATTTCCTGAAACAGACGAACACAGCACCCACCCACTTTGGCAGTGGGCAGACGCACCTGTGGCGTGTGGTTCAGGAAATGGGGGGCTTGGTCAGGGGCGCAGACGTGCGGGCCCGATGCACCCAAGACGCGCTGACCGGCAGCGGATGAGCCAGAACACCGGGCTGCACCAAGTGCAACGATGTCAGGCTCAAGCCTTGGTGGCACACACCGCACAACTGACAATGGCCATCGTGGCAATCGGCAGCTTGAACAGCCGCATCGTGCAAGGCAAGCTGAGCGCTTTCTTCGGGCAAGGGCTCTGACATGGCTTCATGGCAGTCATGCACCACAGGCGCTTCGTTGTGCTGCGCCGGTCCGGCTGTAGACAGAACGGCGAGATGGTGAGAACCATTTTCCGGCATGGGCATCCAAGCGCCTGCCCACAGCCGCAAGGGCATCAGGCACAGCAGGAAGCAAAGGAAAAAGCGGCGCATTCTCAAATCATAAGCCAAGGGCCCGGACACAAGCCCAGGCCCATGAGGAAACACCTCAGCGAGCCCGGTCAAGCAAAACCGCCGTCGATGGATCCAGGCCAGTGACGTCGCCCGAGGCCATTCGTGCATGGATGTCCTTGGCCAACACCTTGCCCAACTCCACACCCCATTGGTCAAAGCTGTTGATGCCCCAGACCGAGCCGCTCACAAAAACACGGTGTTCCTGCAAGGCAATCAGTGCGCCCAGGCTGGCGGGTGTGAGCTCGTCAAGCAGCAAAAAGGTACTGGGCCGGTTGCCGGGGAAGTGCTTGTGCCCGCCTCCATCGGCTTGGCCCAACATGAGTGCCTGGGCCTGCGCGATCACATTGGCCAGCAGCAACTCGTGGTGATCTTTCAAACTGTGTGTGGGCTTTTTCACGGCCATGAATTCCAGCGGCACCACGTCGGTACCTTGGTGCAGCATCTGAAAATACGCATGCTGCCCATTGGTGCCAGGCTCGCCCCACAGTACGGGCGAGGTACCGTAAGGCAGCACGTGGCCGTTGCGGTCCACCCGCTTGCCATTGCTCTCCATCTCCAGTTGCTGCAAATACGCGGGCACGCGTCGCAAAGCGCTGTGGTACGGCGCAATGCTTCGGCTGGTGTAGTTCAAAAAGTTGCGGTACCAAACGTCCAGCAAACCGAGGCGCACCGGCAAATTGGCCTCCAGCGGTGCGTCCTGGAAGTGTTGGTCCATCGCGTGCGCACCGGCCAGCATGTCCCTGAAACCCTTCGCCCCGATGGCGATGGCCACCGGCAGACCAATGGCCGACCACACCGAATAACGCCCACCTACCCAGTCCCAAAAGCCAAAGGTGGTGGTGATGCCCATTTGCCCTGCAGCCGCCACGTTGGTGGTGAGCGCCGCAAAGTGGCGCGATACGTCGAGACCACCTTGGGCCTGAAACCACTGCAAAGCCGAGCGGGCATTGGTCATGGTCTCGATGGTGGTGAAGGTTTTGGACGCGATCAGAAACAGGGTGTTCTCGGCCTTCAAGCCTTGGAGCACGCTAGCCAGTTCATGGCCATCGACGTTGGACACAAAGTGAAAACGCTTGCCCGGTATCACGAAGTCTTGCAGCGCGAGCAACGCCATTTGTGGCCCCAAATCCGAACCCCCAATGCCGATGTTCACCACGTCGGTGATGTGTGTGTCGCCTCGCACCTGCTCGGCAAAAGCGAGCATGGGTTTTAAGGTGTCGTGCACTTGCTGCAGGGGTGCGGCCAGTTCACCGGCAAGCGAGCCTTCTGGCTGGCGCAGCAGCCAATGCATCACGGCGCGGCCCTCGGTGTTGTTGATGGGCTCACCACGAAACATCGCATCGCGGTGCGCCGCCAGACCCGTCTGCCGCGCCAACTCGATCAGCAGCGCTTCGGTCGCGGTGTCGGTGTGGTTTTTGGACAGGTCGGCAAAAACAAACGGCGCTGTCTGACTCAAAGTCTGTGTACGTTGCGCATCGGCCGCAAAAGCGGTTCGCAAATCAAAACCCCTGAATTGGGCCGCATGGGCCAACAAAGCTGTCCAGGCTTGGGTTTGGTCACAACGCATCTCAGACCTTTTGCATCAGCACTTCGAGCTTGACCGCATCCGCACAGAACGCCCGGATGCCTTCGGCCAGCTTTTCGGTGGCCATGGCGTCTTCGTTGAGCGCCAAACGAAAAGAGGCTTCGTCGTACCCCACAGCTGGCAAGTCCATGCCCTGCGCGGCGGCGGCGTCCAGCGCTTGGCCGAGTGGTGCCTCGGTCGCGGCAAGCTGCGCCAGCAACTCGGGGCTGATGGTCAGCAAATCGCAACCGGCCAGCGCCGTGATCTGGCCGATGTTGCGAAATGACGCGCCCATCACCTCGGTGGCAATGCCGTGTTTTTTGTAGTGGTTGAAGATCGCCCGCACCGACTGCACACCCGGGTCGTTCGCGCCCGACATGGCCGCTTCGTCCCAAGCGGCGCCAGCCGACTTTTTGTACCAGTCGTAAATGCGACCCACAAAAGGCGAGATCAGCTGCACC
>JAKFXJ010000173.1 GCA_021731425.1 Limnohabitans sp.
GGCCAAATCTTCTTGCTGCGGAGGCTGACATGGGTTGCATTCTCAAAGGGGGCGGGGGCTTGTACAGCCGCGTGGTGGTGGGCGCGGTGCTGCTGGCTGCGGGTTCGGGCTCACGCATGGGGCACCGTCCCAAAAGCTTGCTCGAGTTGGGTGGCGTGCCCTTGATTCGCCGCCAGCTGATCGCGTTGTCGGGCGCAGGCATGGACGAGGTGGTGGTGGTGCTGGGCCACTACGCGGATCGCATCGAAGAGGCAGTCAAGGAATTTCCGGTGACGCTGGTGCGCAACCCCGACCCGGACGCCGGGCAGATTTCATCGCTGCGGCTGGGTTTGCAGGCGCTGTCGCCCAAATTGGACGCAGTGCTGGTGGCGCTGGCCGACCAGCCGCTCATCAACTCACAAGACATCAACGACCTGATTGGCGCTTACAAAAAACGCCCCAGCGGCATTCAAGTGGTGCAGCCCACGGTCGATGGCTTGCCGGGCAACCCGGTCATGTTCAGCACCGAGGTGCGCGAGCAAATTCTGGCAGGGGCTGCGAATGTGGGGTGCCGCCAATGGCAGTCCGCAAACCCCGACCAAGTGCACCACTGGGCGTGCAGCAACAGCCGTTACCGCACCGATGTGGATACGCTGGAAGACATCGAGGCCTTGGCTGCACGCACCGGTCACCGGCTCAAGTGGCCAAGCGATTTGGCCGTGACCGCCTGACCGGTTTCACCATGCTCCAGACCGACCCACTCCACACGCTTTGGCACACGCCCGTTGGCGTGTACCGCATGGCGCAGGCCGATGCGGTCAACGAGGTGTTGGTACGGGTGTTTCAAACGATGCGAGCCACCGACCCGGCCGTGTCGGGTGAGCCCCAAGCCTTTTATGCCAGCCGCGACGACTTGCTGCAACGCATCCGCTTGGCCGAGTGGGATCAATTGGTGCGCTTCATCGTGGACAGCGTGCGCCAGACGGTGGTGCTGGCCAACCAAGGCGCCTGGTCCGAAGCCAAACCGGGCTTTCAGATCGCGCTGCGCGGCATCTGGTTTCAAATCTCCAGCCAAGGCAGCCACCACGATGTGCACACGCATGGCAACTGTTCGTGGTCGGGCGTGTACTGCCTGCAGGTCGACCCGCCCGAGCAGCGCTGCCAGCATCCGGTGCTGGGCGAGGCCAATGGTGTGACGCGTTTTTATGGTCCGCACTTCAACCGCCTGGGCGGCGCGGCCATGGACTTTGGCAATGCGTATTTGCAAAACGCCCACCTTGACATCGAGCCTGTACCGGGCCAGTTGGTGGTCTTCCCCTCGTGGCTGGCGCACCAGGCCATGCCCTATCACGGCACGGCTGACCGGGTGATCGTGTCCTTCAATGTGAGCGTGCACGCGGCGGGTGGTTCGGACCAATTGCATGGGTACGCGCATGTCTGAGCGCCAGCGTCCCGCTGCAACTGGCCCGCATGGCCTGGGCCAGCCGTCTGTTGCTGCGCTGGTCCACGCCGGTGAGGTGGCCCAATGGACGGTGGTCTTGCTCGCTTGGCTGTGGCTGGGCGAGCAAGGCATGCGTCTGGGCTGGTCCTTGGCCAGCGGAGTGTTGGCGGTGGTGCTGTGGTGGGCTGCGCGACTGCTCAGTCGCGGCCGTGTGTGGGCCTTGGCGTCATCCCCGGCTTGGATGGGACTTTTGGGCTTGCTGACCGCATGGGGCGTTTGGTGGCCTGACGTTTTGCCGGGTCACAGAGCGGCCCATGCGGGTTTGTTGGTCTTGGCCATGGTGTGGGGTGTTTGGTGCGGCTTGATCGAAACCCGCAGTCAGTCCAGCACGTTCTCTTTGGGACGGGTGGCATGGCACCCGGTGGTGGCCGCTGCGTTGACCTATGGGGCTTGGCGCATGCCAGACAGTGTTTCGTCGGCACCCGTGGGCGTGAGTGCTGTGCTGGCACTGTGTGCGGCCGTATTGCACGCGCGAGAACGTTTTAGCACACGGCAGCCCACGGTCTGCCGGGGTGTTCATTCCAGTTTGCCACTGGTACTGCCCTCTTCGGCGATGGGGCTGATGATGGGCAGTCTGTGGTTGGGCAACGCTTGGTGTGCTGGTTTGAACCTGTCACTGGCGTGGATGGCCACCTCGCATTTGGTGTTGATGGCGGGTTTACCGGCCTTGGTGGCTGGGTTCATGCGGTGGTGGGTGCCTGATGGCGATGCCCGTTTTCATGAGCGCCTGAGTTACATCAGTTTGGGTTTTCTGATCTTGGGCCCCTTGATGCTGTTGGGCGACAGTGCGGTACATGGGGCTTTGGCCATGGTGCTGCCCTCCTTGGCTTGGGCTGTGCACCTGGGTCGTCACCGCTTGCCGCGGGGGTCTGCCGTGCGGTGGGCACCGGGCGTGCAACGTGGTTTGGCACTTTTGCTGGGGCCAGGCTTGCTGGCGTGGGTGGGTTTGCTCAGCCCCTGGCAAGGGCCCGTGGCCGTGCAGTCGGCTTTTGCACTGTTGGGCCTTTTGGCGGCGGTGCAAATTCTGTATGGGGTACGGCGCTGGGCGGTGCCTGCCTCTGCCGGCTTGCCCCATGAATTTTGACGGCTTAAGGCACCCCATTTTTTCGCAAGACAAACGGAGACAAGCATGAACAGCATCGACATTGACGTGATCCGCACCGCGCTGGACTGGCAAAGCCGGGGCCATCGCGTGGTCATGGGCACGGTGGTGCGCACCTGGGGCTCGGCCCCCCGCCCGCCAGGCTCTTTGATGATCATCCGGGACGATGGCCAAGTGGCTGGTTCGGTCTCTGGTGGCTGCATTGAGGACGACTTGATCCGCCGCGTGGCCGCTGGCGAGCTGGCTCTGCGTCTGCCCGACACCACCACCTACGGCCAAACCGCTGAAGAGGTGCGCCGCTTTGGCCTGCCCTGCGGCGGCTCCGTGCAGGTGGTGCTGGAGCCGCTCTCGGCCCAGTCGCAACTGCGCGAATTGCTGGTGCTGATCGAGCAACACCAACGCGTCGAGCGCCGCATGGACATGGCGACTGGCATGGTGCGCATGGGGGCAGCCACCGAAGGCGACAAGCTGCAGTTTGATGGCCAAAGCCTGACCACGGTGCACGGCCCACGCCTGCGTTTGCTGATCATTGGTGGAGGGCAGTTGTCGCGCTATTTGGCCCATATGGCGGTGATGCTGGACTACCAGGTCACGGTGTGCGAGCCGCGTGTGGAGTACCACGAAGGCTGGGAAGTCATGAGCGGCGTGACCTTGTCCAAAGAGATGCCCGACGACCTGGTGCTGGCCATGCAGCTGGACCACAACAGCGCCGTGGTGGCCGTCACACACGACCCCAAGCTGGACGACCTGGCCCTGATGGAAGCATTGTGCACCCCCGCGTTTTATGTGGGCGCATTGGGCTCGCTGCACAACAACGCGCAGCGCCGCAAACGCTTGCTCGACTTTGACGTGAGCGAAGAAGAAGTGCGCCAACTGCACGGCCCCGTCGGCCTGAACTTGGGCGCTTTGACCCCACCCGAAATCGCGCTGAGCATCGTGGCCGAAATGACCGCCTTGCGCCGCGGCACAGATTTGAGCCAAGCGCTGAGCAATTGGCAAGGCTCTAAAACAGTGTGTGGTTTGAGTGTATGAATCAGGCGCTGGTGCACGCTGGCTGGCCATCGGCTCAGGGTTTGCCCGTGTTTGAGCCGCGGGTGACAGTCTGACCAACCCGGGCACCTTATCTTTAGAAACAGAAATTTTGAGATTTGATTTTTTAGGCATGCCGTGTGCGTTCAGCGAAGTGCCAACGAAGACCCGTTCATAGATCAACAGGAGACAATATGGTTCGAATGAAAGTCAATGGCGAGGCCGTCTCGGTCGATGCCAAGCCGGAGACCCCTTTGCTGTGGGTCATCCGCGAAAAACTCAACCTCACGGGCACCAAGTTCGGCTGCGGCATTGCCCAGTGCGGCGCCTGCACCGTGCACCTGAACGGTGAACCCGTTCGCTCTTGCTCGCTGCCCGTGTCGGCCGCCGAGGGCAAAGACATCACCACCGTCGAAGGCCTGATGAAGACCCCCACTGGCCAAGCTTTGCAAGCCGGTTGGGTCAAAGCCCAAGCGCCGCAATGCGGCTACTGCCAGTCGGGCCAGCTCATGGCTGCGGCCAAGGTGATCAGCGTGGTCAAAAAGAACCTCAGCCGCACCGAAATCCTGGAAGCCATGAGCGGCAACATCTGCCGCTGCGGCACTTACAACCAGATTGCCAGCGCGGTCTCCCACGCCCAGAAAACCCTCCAAGGAGGCAAGGCATGAAAACGATGAACACTTCTCTGACCCCCAGCGTGTCGCGCCGCTCTTTCATCCTCGGCTCGGGCGGTCTGGCTTTGGGCCTGTCCTTTGGCCTGACACAAACCGAACTAGCGCTGGCCCAAGCACCTGGCGCGGGCGGCTTTGGCCCCAACAGCTGGATCAACATTGGCTTGGACGGCGTGGTGACCTTGATGTCCCCGGCCTCTGAGATGGGCCAAGGCACCATGACCGCCATGCCCATGCTGCTGGCCGAAGAGATGGACCTGGACTGGAGCCAAGTGCGTGTGGTGCAGTCGCCCAGCGACCCCAAGCGCTTTGGCAACCCCCGCTTTGGTGGCGGTATGACCACCGGCGCGTCGCGCACGGTGCAGGGCTATTACGAGCCGTTGCGCCTGGCCGGCGCCCAAGCCCGTTTGGTGATGGTGAACGCTGCAGCCCAAGCCATGGGCGTGCCTGCTGCTGAGCTGCGCACCGAAGCCAGCCGCGTGATCCACAGCAGTGGCCGCGCCATGACGTATGCCGACATCGCCAAGATGGCCAAGGCCCCGGCCGAGCTGCCCAAAGTCGACAAGAGCATGCTCAAGCCGATGGCGCAGTTCCGCCTGATCGGCAAAGACATCCCCCGCGTGGATGTGCCTTCCAAGTCGAGCGGCCAAGCGCTCTACGGCATTGACCAGCGTTTGCCCGGCATGCTGTGGGCTTCGGTGTTGCGTGCACCGGTGCAAGGCGAGACACCGGAGAGCGTGGACGACACCGCCGCCCGTGCGGTGGCAGGGGTCAAGAACGTGGTGCGTTTGCCTTATGGCGTGGCCGTGGTGGCCGATTCGTTTTACACCGCCAAAATGGCGCGTGACCAGCTCAAGGTGGTTTGGAGCCAAAAGGCCAAGGCCCGTGCGCAGAACTCCGACACCATGCGTGCCGAGTACATCAAGCGTGCGCAAAACCTCGACGACAAAGGGGTCGCATTCATCGCACACGGTGACGCGGCCAAGCAGTTGGCCGGTGCCACCCGCACCTTCAGCGCCACCTACACCAGCGAGATGGTCAGCCACATTTGCCTGGAGCCGATGAACTGTACCGCGCGTGTGGACGGCGACAAGATCGAAGTCTGGGCACCGGCCCAGTCGGCCTCGTTTGTCACTGGCACGGTGGCGGGCGCGGGTGGCTTCAAACCCGAAAACATCAAGGTGAACATCACTTTGCTGGGTGGTGGTTTTGGACGCCGTGTGGAAGCCGACTACTCTGCAGATGCCGCTTTGGTGGCCAAGGCCATGCCGGGTACGCCCATCCAGGTGATCTGGACCCGCGAAGACGACATGACGCACGACAAATACCGCCCCATGACCGGCCAGCATTTGGTGGCCGGTGTCGATGCACAGGGCAAATTGGTGGGCCTGCTGCACCGCGTCGTGTCCGAGGGCGTTTACGCCCGCGTGGTGCCACCAGCTTTCAAAGCATCGGGCGGCAAAGACGCGCCTGTGATGGAAGGCACCGAGATCACCTACGACATTCCCGACCACAGCGTGCAGTTCATGATCGAAGAGCGCGGCATCCAAGCCGGCTTCTGGCGTGCGGTGGGCCCGGGCTACACCAAGTTCGCGATCGAGACCCTGATTGACGAAGTGGCGCGTGGCGTGAAAGCAGACCCCCTGGCTTACCGCATGGACCTGCTCAAGAAACACCCGCGTGGCCAGGCCGTGCTCAAAGCGGTGGCCGACATGTCCCAATGGGGCCAAGCCAAACTGCCCCAAGGTCACGCACTGGGTCTGGCGTTCTCGGACGCTTGGAACACCTACTGCGGAATGGTGGTGCAGGTGTCCATCGAAAAAGGCCGCCCCAAGGTGCACAAGGTCTGGTCTGCGGTGGACTGCGGTCACGCTTTGCAACCACAAAACATTCAGGCGCAAATCGAAGGTTCGGTCATCTTTGGCTTGTCAGCCGCGTTGCATGAGCGCATGGACTTCAAGGCGGGTGAACCGCAACAGGTGAACCTGAACACCTACCAGGTTCTGCGTGCCAACGAAGCGCCCGAAGTGGTGGTGAAGGTGATGCCCACCGACAACCACCCTGGTGGCATTGGCGAAGTGGGTCTGCCGCCCTTGGCGCCAGCCATTGCCAACGCGATCGCATCACTCAATGGCAAGCGCTTGCGGGCATTGCCTTTGCCGACGGTCTGACAGGACACGTATGCCCATCGCCCACGGAGTGTGCGATGGGTGTTGCACAGTCCTAGATCAGCCTCTGTGCACCCAAGCCAACGATCAGAGGTAAGGCCGCGCCCAGTTCAGACCGCGTGAAGTACCACCCGCCGACGCATCGGCCGGGTTGTACTCACAACCAATCCAACCGTCCCAGCCGCACTCGGCCGACACCTTGTCGATGGTCTGGAAAATGTGTGTCCAGTTCACCTCGCCTGTGCCCGGCTCGTGGCGGTTGGGCACTTCGGCAATCTGGAAATGCCCCACCCGGCCTGTGGGCAGGTACTGGGCAATCTTGGCACTCAAATCGCCTTCGACGATCTGGCAGTGGAACAGGTCCATCTGCACCTTCACATTCGCAGCCCCCACCGCCTGCACGATGCGGTGCGCATGGTCTTGGCGGTTGAGGTGAAAGCCCGGCACGCTGCGGGTGTTGATGGGCTCCACCAGCACATCGCGCCCTGCTTTGGCCGCTTCTGCAGCGGCCCATTGCAAGTTGCTGACGAGGGTGGCGTCTGCGGCATCAGCGCTCGCACCATCAGAGCGCAAGCCCACCATGGCGTGGATGCGTGGGCAGTTCAGCGCCTCGGCATAAATCAAGGCTTGTGTAAAACCGATTCGAAAGTCGGCCTCGCGCCCGGGCACACTGGCCGTGCCACGTTGACCGGTTTCCCAAGCCTTGGCAAAGCCCTCGGTGTCGGTGCCGCCCGGTGGCATGTTGAACAGCACTTGCTGCAGGCCATTAGCCTTGAGGCGGGCCGCCAGTTCTTGCGCAGGAAATGCATAAGGGAACAAATACTCCACGGCCTTGAAGCCGTCTTTGGCCGCGGCTTCAAAGCGGTCCAGAAACGGCAGGTCGGGGTACATCATCGACAGATTGGCGGCAAAACGAGGCATGGGTTTCTTTCGAGGTTTACCAACGGGCGCCAAAGGCCTGGCGCAGTTCGTCCAGTGCGCTGGCGTGCAGGGGTGGTGTGTGAGGATGCAGCTGCATGAGCCGTGCGGTTTCTTCCAGCTCTTCGAGTGTGGCCATGGCGGCCGCGGGCGTGTCGTGCCAGACGTTGGGGCCCAGTCGCGTGAGCATCACGGCGCGGATCGGTGCACCTTGTGCGGCGTATTGACGGATCAAACAGGCCGCTTCTTGGGCTGCATCCGGGCTGCCCGGGCGGTGGTAGGGCACCAGAGGCACATGGCCGACCTTCATCACAAAATAAGGCGTGATGGGCGGCAACAACTCGGGGCCGGTGGCGTTCATACTGAGCGCCACGCAGTGTGTGCTGTGGGTGTGGATCACGCAGCGCGTAGCGGCATCTGACTCGCACGCAGCGGCGTAAATTTGGCGGTGCAAAGTGATGGTTTTGCTGCCCTTGTCACCACTGACTTGTTGGCCTTGCCCATCGAGTTTGGCCAAGCGTGCCGGGTCGAGAAAACCCAAACACGCATCGGTGGGCGTGATGAGGAAGCCGTCATCGAGCCGCACACTGATGTTGCCTGCCGTGGCGTGCACATAGCCACGCTCGAACAGGCTGCGGCCCACGCGGCAGATTTCTTCACGGGCTTGTGTTTCGATGCTGTTCATGCCAAGACTGTAAAGGCTTTGGTGAAAAAGTCCTCGGTGCCGAAGTTGCCCGACTTGAGCGTGATGTGCACACCCCCAGTGGATGACGGTGCATGGCACCAAGGCACACCGGGGTCAATCTGTGGACCGATCTGCAGCTGCGCAATACCCAGAGCCTGCACACAAGCGCCCGAGGTTTCACCACCGGCCACCACCAACTGCTGTACACCCAGACCGACCAAACCACGGGCCACAGCAGCCAGCGCGTGTTCGACCAAGGCACCCGCTTCGGCCACGCCCAGCTGGGCTTGCACGGCTTTGACGGCCTCCGGCTCGGCGGTGGAGTACACCAGCACCGGGCCATCTTTCAAGAGCGGTGCGGCCCAGGCCAGCACCTGCTGAACCACGGCATCGCTTTGCCCGTGCATCAGCGCCGCAGGGTTGATTGCCATCGCGGGGCGGCCTGTCGTTTTGAAGTGGGCCACCTGCGCGTTGGTAGCCACCGAGCAGCTGCCAGAGACCACCGCTTGCAAGCCCTTGGCTACAGGCAATTGGCTGGCTTGCAGCGAAGGCTTGAGGCCAAAGTTCGCGGGTAGGCCAATGGCCACACCCGAGCCCGCAGTGACCAGCGGCATGTCCTTCAAGGCAGGCCCAAGCAGGTGCAGGTCGTCGTTGCTGGTCGCGTCGACCACGGCCACGCCCACACCTTCAGTGCGCAAAGCAGCGATGCGTGCACGGATCGCCGCCTCACCTTGGGCCATAGTTTTGTAGTCGATCAAACCCACCTTGCGCTTTGTTTGCGCTTGCATGACACGCACCAAATTCGCGTCGGTCATGGGCGTGAGCGGGTGGTTTTGCATGCCCGACTCGTTGAGCAAGACATTGCCCGCAAACAGGTAGCCCTTGAACACGGTGCGGCCGTTGTCCGGAAAAGCGGGCGTGGCGATGGTGAAGTCCGTGCCCAGCGCGTCCATCAGCGCCTCGCTCACCGGGCCGATGTTGCCTTCGGGTGTGCTGTCAAAGGTGGAGCAATATTTGAAATAGATCTGCTGTGCGCCTTGCGCCTGCAACCACTTCAAGGCGTCGAGTGATTGCGCGATGGCCTCGGCGGCGGGGATGGTGCGCGACTTGAGCGCCACCACCACGGCATGAACATCAGCGGCCAGCGGCCCTGTGGGCACACCGATGGTCTGCACCACCCGCATGCCCGAGCGCACCAGGTTGTTGGCCAGGTCCGTGGCGCCGGTGAAGTCGTCGGCAATACAACCGAGTTGGATGGTCATGCCTTGCCTTTCGGCAGTTCAATGCCCGGGAAAATTTTGATGACGGCGCTGTCATCTTCCTTGGCAAAGCCAGCGGTGCTGGCCTGCATGAACATCTGGTGCGCGGTGCTCGACAGCGGCAGCGGGAACTTGCTGGCCCGCGCCATGTCGAGCACGATGCCCAGGTCCTTCACAAAAATGTCCACGGCCGACAGCGGTGTGTAGTCCGCCGCCAGCACATGGGCCATGCGGTTTTCAAACATCCAGCTGTTGCCCGCGCTGTTGGTGATGACTTCGTAAAGAGCCGCCGGGTCCACACCTTCGCGCAGGCCCAAGGCCATGGCTTCGGCAGCGGCCGCGATGTGCACACCCGCCAGCAACTGGTTGATGATCTTGACTTTGCTGCCCGCGCCCGCGCTGTCGCCCAGCTTGTAGACCTTGGCGGCCATGGCGTTCAAAAACGGCTCGGCCAGCGCGTAGGCTTCGGGCTTGCCCGCGGTCATCATGGTCATTTGGCCACTGGCCGCTTTGGCTGCGCCGCCTGAGATGGGCGCGTCCACATAACGCAGGCCCATGGCTTCTAGGCGTGCTTCCAAAGCCACCGACCAATTGGGGTCGACGGTGGAGCACATCACAAACACGCTGCCGGGCTTCATGCTGGCCGCGCACCCGGGCGTGGTGCCGTCGCCAAACAGCACAGCTTCGGTCTGTGCGGCATTGACCACCACCGACACCACCACATCACAGGCTGCGCCCAACGAGGCCAGTGTGTCGTGCGCGGTGCCACCTGCGTGGGTGAAGGCCTCGGCCACCTCGCGGCGCACATCAAACACCTGCACCGCGTGCCCGGCGCGGCGCAGCGATGCGGCCATGCCCGAGCCCATGGCCCCCAAACCAATCAATCCAACTGTGCTCATGTGTTGACTCCTTAATCCAGTGTGATTTTGGCGAAGGCCGCCACTTTTTTCCACTGCGCGGTGTCGGCTTGCATGAAGCTGGCCAGCCCCTGTGCATTGGCCCAAGCAGGCTCGGCACCGGCTTTGAGCATGGCGGCTTTCACTTCGGGCTGGCTGGCCACGCGCTCCAAGGCTTGCTCCAGCTTTTGCGCGATGGGCGCGGGCAGACCCGCAGGCGCTGCCACACCAAACCAGGCAAACACCTGGTAGCCCTTCATACCGGCTTCTTCCATCGTGGGCACATTCGGCAAAGCGCTGCTGCGCTGGGGCGTGGTCACGGCCAAGGCTTTGAGTTTGCCGCCGTTGATCAGGCCCAGCGCCGAGGGCAGGTTGTCAAACATCATGTTCACTTCGCCCGCCATCAGGCCCGTCAGACCTGCTGCTGCACCCCGGTAGGGAATGTGCGTGACAAAAGCACCCGACTGGCTTTTGTACAGCTCAGCACTCAGGTGCAGCGAGGTGCCCTGCCCGTTGGACGCATAGTTGAGCTGGCCCGGCTTGGACTTGGCCAGCGCCGTGAGTTCGGCCACCGTGTTGATGCCCGAAGCCGGGTTGACCATCAGCACGTTGGGCACGCGGCCCAGCAGAGCCACCGGGGCAATTTGCTCGGGCTTGTAGGGCAACTTGCTGTAGAGCGCCGGGCTGATGGTGAGCGGAGGCGACGCCATGAGCAAGGTGTAACCATCGGCCGCTGCACGCGCGGCCTCGGCCGCGCCCAGGTTGCCGCCGGCGCCGGGTTTGTTGTCGATGACGATGGGCTGACCCAACTCCAGCGCCAGCTTGGGCGCGACCAAGCGGGCCATGTTGTCGATCAAGCCGCCCGGTGGAAAGGGCACCACCAGCTTGATGGGCCGCGTGGGCCAGGTTTGCGCCAAAGCGTTGGAGGCCCAAAAGGGGGAGACGGCGAGCAAGGCCGCGGCTGCCGCGATCCAGTTTCTGCGTTGCATGGGGAGTTCCTGATGTGAATTGATCAGGTCATCATACAAATTTTGAATGGACTTTGCATCGGGGTGAACACGGAGGGCAGGGCCGTGCTGCCCTGGCAGGCCCTGTCACCCCCATGGCTTGGCAACCCTTGAAATCCGGTTACCCTCCAAAACTTCACAACACGCTCACCTTTTAGGCACAGCCCATGCCCCAGCTCACCCGCCTTTGGCCCCTTGTGGCCCTGTTGTTTTTGCAAGCTTGCAGCAGCTTGCCGCCCGAAACTTATACGCCCAAGCTGGGACAACTGGGCAAGGACGTGATGTGGTTGCCCACCCGCGATGAGCTGGTCACGCAGATGCTGACCGCAGCGCGGGTCACACCCGAAGACGAGGTGGTGGATTTGGGCGCGGGCGATGGCAAGATCCCGATCGCGGCAGCGCGGCAATTCGGTGCGCGGGCCTGGGGCATTGAGTACAACAAAGACCTGGCCGCGCTGGCCCAGCGCAATGCGCAAAGAGCGGGGGTGGCAGACCGTGTGCGCATCGTGCATGGCGACATCTTCAAGGAAGACTTTTCCAAAGCCACGGTGGTCACACTCTACCTGCTCGAAGAGTTGAATGCGCAACTGCGCCCCACCATTTTGAAGATGAAACCCGGCACACGGGTGGTGTCCAACACCTTCTCCATGGGCGACTGGGAGCCGGACCAGGTGATCCGAGTGGGCACCGACACCGGCTATTTCTGGACCGTGCCCGCGGTGGTGGCGGGGCAATGGACCGTGCAAGGTTTGGACCGCCGTGGCACGGCACTGATGCAGCTGACTCAGCACCACCAGCGCGTGGGCGGCACCCTGGCCTGGGGTTCGCAAGTGCAGCCCTTGCTGGGTGCCCGCATGGACGGTGTCCAACTGCACTTCAGCTTCGTGAATGCCGAAGGTCTGTTGCAAGCCGCCAAACTGCAGGTGCAAGGCCAGACTCTGAACGGCGAGCTGGTCGGGCCTTACGGCATGGTCGAGGTGCAGCCGGAGGTGGTGAAGGTTCTGGGTCAACGGGTCGGAAATTAAAAGGACTTTGAGCATGCGCTTGTTCTCTTACCGCGACCGCCCCGTACACCTGGGCCCCTACCCGCTGGAGCGCCTGCGCCGCACAACCCATACGCCCGACGAAAGCGCCCTGCCGCCCATGCAGGCACTGCGTTTTGAACACGACGACCCCGAATCGCTGGCCCACGCCATGGCGCGTTACATGGCCATGTTCGATCTGGTGCGCGATGGGGCTGTGAACCCGCAAATGGGCGAGATCCCCGCAGAGCCCGATGAACGCGCCCGGCACCTGAAGGCCGCAGGTTATTACTTTGATGCGTCGATGATGGGCATCTGCGCCCTGCCTGCCAGTGCTTGGTTGGCCGAACCGATCCGCAACCCCGCTGTGCCTGCCCTGGGCGAAGAGTTGGCCCAAAGCCAGCCCGCCAGTTTTGCGGCCGGCATGGACATGATCCTGGCCGATGTGCTGGAGTCGGCCCGCACGGTGCATGGGCCGATAACGCACCACAGCCACACCATCGTGATCCTGGTGGAGTTTGCGCGAAACCCCAAACCGGGTGAGCCCGGCTGCGACTGGCTGGCGGGCACACAAGAGCCCCGCGCCGCTGTGCTGGCGGCGCAAACCGCCGTGCTGCTGTCGAGTTATTTGCGCATGCTGGGCCACGAGGCCCGCGCCCACAGCGCCAGTTGCAGCGATGTGGACTTGTCCCGTCTGGCCCTGGCCGCAGGCTTGACGCTGCCCGATGGCGGCAACCCCTATGTGGGCCAGCGCTACGCCTTGGCCGCTGTCAGCACCACTTTGGCGCTGGCCCCGGATCAGGCCCTGGACCCGCAGCAAAACCGCTGGCAAAGCCACGGCCCGGCCTGGTGGCTGGGCCAAGGCACCTTCAAAGGCGCGTTCCACCGCGACGCGTATGCCCGGCGGGAGTTTCGCCAAGGGGCGCACCCGTTTGAAACGCTCAAGCGCCAAGACACGCCCACCACCTTCATTGACCACGACCGGGTACCTCGATTCCCGAAGCGTGCCGACTTTTTTGCGCGGGCCTTGTTTGGCGATCTGGGCAAGTCGGTGCAAGACGACGCCAAGAATGCGCACTACGTGATGAAAAGCCCCATCGGGGCCTGTGCGCGTCGGGCTTTGGGCGCTTTGCTGCTCTTGCAGTTTGGCCCGGCGCGTGGCCCGGTGACCGCCAGCACGCTCGACCCCCAACGCAACGCCGACAAGCTGAAAGCCGCTTCTTACTATTTGGGGGTGGACGCGGTGGGCCTGTGTGCTGTGCCCGAGTGGGCCTATTACTCGCACGACGCGGGCGGCAACCCCATGCCCGCCTACCACGCCAACGCGCTGAACCTGCTGATCGACCAAGGCCACGAAACCATGGAAGGCGCCAGCGGCGACGACTGGATTTCGGTGGCGCAAAGCATGCGGGCTTATTTGCGCTTTTCGCTGATGGGCGGCATCTTGGCCGAGCAAATTCGGCGTCTGGGTTATTCGGCCCGGGTGCATTCGGTGCTGGACGGCGACGTGCTGCAGCCGCCTTTGCTTCTGCTGTCGGGCCTGGGCGAGGTCAGCCGCATTGGCGAGGTGATCCTCAACCCTTTTTTGGGCCCGCGCCTGAAAAGCGGCAGCGTGACCACCGACATGCCCATGGCCCCTGACCGGCCCATCGACTTTGGCCTGCAAAGCTTTTGCGAAAGCTGCAACAAGTGCGCCCGCGAGTGCCCGTCTGGGGCCATCACCGCAGGCCCCAAGCTGATGTACAACGGCTACGAAATC
Source organism: Limnohabitans sp. (assembly GCA_021731425.1). Taxonomy (GTDB): domain Bacteria; phylum Pseudomonadota; class Gammaproteobacteria; order Burkholderiales; family Burkholderiaceae_C; genus Limnohabitans_A. Next base: position 13,997 of record JAKFXJ010000173.1, read on the forward strand.
TGGAAAAGCGACGCCGAAAAATGCGCCCGCTACCGCATCACCAATGCCGCAGGCGGTATGTGCGGCCGCTGCATGAAAACCTGCCCCTGGAATCTGGAAGGCCTGCTGGCCGACAGCCTGTGGCGGCAAGTGGCCATGAAGCTGCCCGCGGCCGCACCGGCGCTGGCGCGGCTCGATGACCTGCTCGATCGCGGCAGCATCAACCCGGTCAAAAAGTGGTGGTGGGACATCGAGCTGGACAAGCGCACGGGCCGGTATGTGCAAGCGGCGCAAACCCACCAACGCACCCTGCAAAAAGACCTGGACCTGCGCTACGAAGACCAGACCCTGGCCGTGTACCCCGCCGACAAAATGCCGCAGCCCTACCCGGTGACCTACCCCGTCAACCGCGAAGAAGGCATTGCCCGTTACCAAGCCTTGCTCACGCCCGCGCAATACCAAGCCCGCTTGGCGGTAGGCCACACCGAAGGCCTGGCCCCCGGGCCGCAGCCTTTGCCCGCCGAGCCGCCGGTGTTTCCGGTGGTGCTGCACAAACGTGAAGAGATGGCCGAGGGCCTGGCGCGTTACGAGTTCAAAGCGCCCGATGGCCGCGAGCTGCCGCCTTTCACCGCGGGCGGGCACATCGACGTGGTGATCGCCCCCGAGTACCAGCGGCCCTACAGCCTGGCCGGTGACCCGGCCGACCGCAGCCGCTATGTGCTGGGCGTCTTGCGCGAGCCGCCCGAATCCGGCGGGCGCGGTGGCTCGGCGCTGATGCACCGGGCCTTTCGCGAAGGGCGGCGGGTGTTTGTCTCGCGCCCAGTCAACCACTTTGCGCTGCACGAAGACGCCACCCACAGTTGGCTGATGGCCGGGGGCATTGGCGTGACACCCATGATCGCCATGGCGCACCGCTTGCACGCTTTGGGCAAACCTTTTGACTTTCACTACAGCGCAGCCAGCCGCACCACAGCGGGCTTTTTGAGGGACCTGGCCGAGGCCCCTTGGGGCCACCGGGTGCAATACCACTTCAAAGACGAAGGCCAGCGGGCTGACCTGATGCAGCTCTTGCCCGACTACACAATGGGCCAGCATGTGTACACCTGTGGTGCCCCACGCTTCATGGATGGGGTGTTCGAAGCGGCGGTTGCGCACGGCTGGCCAGAAGATGCCATGCACCGCGAATACTTCAGCGTGCCCGAGGCCGATGCTTGGGTGAATCAGCCGTTTGAGTTGCTCTTGCAAAAGTCAGGCCGCCGCCTGCAGGTGCCCGCCGAGCGCAGTGCCACCGAGGTGCTGGCCGAGGCGGGCGTGGGCATCAGCTTGAAATGCAGTGACGGCTTGTGTGGGGTGTGCGCCCTGCCTTACGATGCACAAGCCTCTGATGCGGTGGAACACCGCGACTTTGTGCTCAGCCAAAAAGAGCGTCAGCACAAAATCATTTTGTGCTGCTCACGCGCCCAGCATGCGGGTGGCGTCATCACCCTGAATCTTTAAAAACAGCAAGGGAGAGGTTTCATGGACACGGTCAAAAAAGTTTTTATCACCGGTGGCACCAGTGGCATTGGCGCGGCCATTGCACGGGCCTTTGCCGCCACCGGCGCCAGCGTCACGGCCACCGGGGCCACACCTGCCGAAGTCGAGGCGGCGCAAGGCCTGAGTGCCAACCGCCTGATCGCTTTCCATGTGCTGGATGTGCGACAAAACGAGCATGTGCAAACCGTGCTCGGTGAGTTCGGTGAGTTCGATGTGCTGGTCAACTGTGCGGGCATCATCCAGCGCAACGTCGAACACGACCCGGAGGCATTTGCGCAGACGGTGGACATCAACCTGAACGGCACCATGCGTGTGTGCGCTGCAGCGCGTGCGGGCCTCAAGGCCCGCCAAGGCTGCATTGTCAACACCGCGTCGATGCTGAGCTTCTTTGGGGGCGGCCTGACACCGGGCTACAGCGCCAGCAAGGGCGGCGTGGCGCAGCTGACCAAGTCACTGGCCATTGCTTATGCGACCGACGGCATTCGTGTGAACGCGGTGGCCCCCGGCTGGATTGCCACACCTTTGACCCAAGCCCTGCAAAACGACCCCACACGCAGCGCCCAAATTGTGGGCCGCACGCCCATGGGCCGCTGGGGCCAACCCGAAGACGTGGCCGACCCGGTGCTGTTTTTGGCCAGCGACGCAGCCCGATTTGTCACGGGCGTGGTCTTGCCCGTCGATGGGGGTTACCTGATCCAATGAGGCAGGGGCAGCGCCTCGGCCGCCCTCAGGATCTCAGGGCTGGGGCCCCCAGGGGGCGGACAGCATGAGCTTGTTGTTTTGCTCACGCATCAGTGGGCGGATCTTGGCGGCAAAGGCCATGAACTCAGGGTCGGCAAACACCTGCGCCCAAAAGGCGCGGCGGTCGGCATCGTCATCAAACTTCCAGACGTGGATCAGCTCGTTCAGGGCACCCACATCGCCCGTGAAGTAGCCCACCAGTTTTTGGGGGTGCTTGGCCAGCGCAGGCCAACCCTCGTTTTTGTAGTGCGAAATGACTTCGGACATTTTTCCGACGATCACGGAATAGGTGCGCAGCTCGTAAATGGCCATGGAATCTCCAGCAATGGGTGAAAACGACGGTTCACTTTAGGGTCACACGCCCTGTTGGCCTGTCGGCAAGGTGACGCCTTGGTACAAACGGGCCTGTAAGATCAAAAAACGCCCTAACGGGCATTTTTGATGGAATCTGCCATGAACGCTCCAATTTCTCCTGCCGCGCTGGCCCATGCTGCCACCGCTGTCAAAGCCACCGATCTGGCCTCCCTGCCCTTGATTGAAAAATGGATCGCCTTTGCCACCGTCTCGCGTGACAGCAACCTGGCTTTGCTCGATTGGACCGAGGCCTACCTGAACGATTTGGGCATCACTTGCAGCCGCACCTACGACGACAGCGGCCAAAAGGCCAACCTCTGGGCCACACTGCCCGCGCACGACGGCGAAACTAAAGTCGGTGGCTTGGTGCTGTCGGGCCACACCGACGTGGTGCCGGTCGACGGCCAGCCTTGGGACACCGACCCGTTCAAGGTCGTGATCCAAGGCGACAAGATGTACGGCCGCGGCGTGACCGACATGAAGAGCTTTGGTGCCATCTGTTTGATGATGGTGCCCGAGTTGCTCAAGCGCAAACTCAAGCGCCCAATCCACTTGGCCTTCAGTTACGACGAAGAAGTGGGCTGCATTGGCGTGCGCCGCATGATTGCCGACATACAGGACCAGGGCTTCAAGCCCGCAGGCTGCATCGTGGGCGAGCCCACCGGCATGCAGGTGGTGATTGCGCACAAGGGCAAGCATTCGTACAAAACCACGGTGCACGGTTTTGAGGCGCACTCCTCGCTCACGCCCCTGGGTGTGAACGCGGTCGAGATCGCTTGCGAGTTTGTTGCGAACCTCAAAATCATGCACCGCGAGTTGGTGCAAAACGGCCCGTTCGACCCGATCTACGACGTGCCCCACACCACCATCCACACCGGCGTGATCGCAGGCGGCACCGCGCTCAACATCATCCCGCGTCAGTGCGAGGTGACTTGGGAAATCCGCCACCACCACATGAACACGCCCGAGGATTTGTTTGCACGGGCCAAGGCTTTTGGCGAGAGCCTGGTGCCCGCCATGCAGGCAGTCGCGCCGGACACGGGCATCACGCACGAACTCAAGTCGGTGTTGCCCGGCTTTGCCACCGCAGCGGACAGCGAGATCGCGCAGCTGTGTTTTGACTGCGCAGGCGTCGACCTGGCCAGTGGCGCGGGCAAGGTGTCGTTTGGCACGGAAGCTGCCCTGTTCCATCAGGCGGGTGTGCCCACCATCGTGTGTGGCCCCGGCCACATCGCGCAGGCGCACCAGCCCAACGAATGGGTCACTTTGGAGCAGTTGGCCTGGTGCGAGCGCTTCATGCGCCGCCTGGCCGACCGGGTGTGTGTGGCCTGATCGCGGCCTGATTTCGAATGTTTTGAAACCTCAACAAGGAAACTCTCATGATGCAACGGCGTGAAATTTTGACGGCCACTTTGGGCACAGCTTTGTTGTCCGCAGTGGGTTTGGCCCAAGCGCAATCCACCAAAACGGTGCGCATCGTGGTGCCTTTTGCGGCCGGTGGTGTGCAAGACACCCTCGCCCGAGCGCTGTCACAAGAAATGGCTGCGGCCTTGGGCCAAACCGTGATTGTGGAAAACCGCGCCGGTGCAGGCGGCACCGTGGGCACCGGTTATGTGGCGCGTGCCGAGGCCGATGGCACAGTGATGGTGGCGGCTGCGGCCAGCCACAACATTGCCGGATCGCTCTACACCAAGCTCGCGTATGACCCACAAAAGGATTTCACACCTTTGGCCCACATTGGCAGCGCCAGCTATGTGCTGATGGTGCACCCCGATGTGCCCGCCAAAAACGCGGCTGAATTCATCCGCTACGCCAAAGCCAACCCCGGCAAGATGAACTACGCCAGCGCCGGTGTGGGCAGTGCCACCCATTTGGCCATGGCTTATTTCACGGGCCTGTCGGGGACCGACGTGGTGCACATCCCGCTCAAGGCCACGGGCGAAGCCATCAACGAGGTGCTGTCGGGCCGCGCCCAAGCGGTGATTGCGGCCAGCATCGGTGCCCTCTCTTTTGCCAAAGACAGCCGCGTGCGCTTGTTGGGCGTGACCTCACCCCAGCGCAGCAAATACCTGCCGGACTTGCCCACCATCGCCGAGAGCGGCCTGCCGGGTTACCAGTTTGACTCTTGGTTTGGTTTCTTGGGACCTGCGGCCGTTCCCGCTGCCGAGGCCAACCGCATCAACGCGGCCGTGAGCAAGCTGCTCAAAGACCCGGCGGTGCTGGCCCGCTTGGACAAACAAGGCATCGAGCCGCGCGACATGAGCAACGCCGACTTCGGCAAACTGCTGGCCGCCGACTACGTGCGCATGGCGCAAGTGGTCAAAGCCTCGGGCGCCAAGATCGACTGACCCACCTCCCGATGCTCAAGGCTGAATGGGCTGACAAAAGTCCGTTCAGCCAAAGCCCCGAATCAAGCACACGGGCACAGGACTGATTGGTTACAGCTCAGCGCTGTAAATCTCCCACACGATGTAGACCAGCACACACAAAAGCAACACCATCGCCAGCCACAAGGGGAGGAGGTCAAGGTGGTCATGAGCAATGCTCTGATCATGAGAGCTTGCGACGCTTGAGAGTTTGCGCTGAATCAAGCAAACCACACATCGGCTTTTTACTGTGCACTGCATTATTGGCCGCACACGTTCTTGCGATGGCTTTGAACCCCGATCTACTGACGGATGACTGATGCTCGGTCAGTGAAAAGCGTAACCGTCCATGGCGATGACGTGGTCGCTGATGCCCCGGAAAAACGCTTGGGGTTGCGCCTGGGCACCCGCTGCACCCAGCGCAGTGAACAGCGGCAGCAGGTGTTCGTCGCTGGGGTGGGCACGCTGGCCAGCGGCTTGTTGGCGGTAAGCCAGCAGGCTGGGCACATTGCGGGCCGTCATGTGGGTGTGGATCCAATCGGCAAAGGTCTGCACATAGTCAGGAATGGCGCCACCCTGGGTGCGCAAGACCATCAGGTCTCGCAGGTTGTGTGTGATGTTGCCCGAGGCCAGCACCAAAATGCCTTGCTGTGCCAAACCGGCCAGCGCCTGGCCCACGCGGTAAGCGTGCTCTGGGCCCAAATGGCTTTGCACCGACAGGGGCACCACCGGCACATCGGCGTCGGGGAACATCTGGCGCAGCGGAATCCAGGCGCCATGGTCGAGACCTCGCTGCGCGTCTTGCACCACAGGCAGGCCCGCCGCTTGCAAGGCGGCCCCCACTTGGGCGGCCACTTCGGGGCAGCCGGTGACGGGGTATTGCATCTCGTACAGACGCGGGTCAAAGCCGCCAAAGTCGTGGATGGTTTCGGGCCGGGTGGCAAAACCGACGGTGGGCACATCGGTGTCCCAGTGCGGGCTGACCACCACGATGGCGAGGGGCTTGCCCAGCTGAGCCGCCACCTGTGTCATGGCCGCACCCGCGGCACCGGGGTGCAAGGCAAACATGGGGGAGCCGTGGGGCACAAACAGGACGGCGCGAGCGCTGGATGGGGTGTTTTCTGGGGACATGTGTGGCATTGTGC
>JAKFXJ010000060.1 GCA_021731425.1 Limnohabitans sp.
AAGTTGGTAGTCAGGCGCCCCTTTCGGTGCTGTCGCCAGGCCCATAAAGCTTGTAAGGTGTGCCAGACGCCTTTGGGGGACACGCCGATCAAATCGGTCTGCCCCGGCGCATCGGCCACCAGCACCGCGTCCGGGTGGTCGTGCAGATTTTCGCCCACACCCGGCAAGTCGCGCAGAACCTCGATGCCCAAGCTTTGTAAGAGGGCCGCTGGCCCGATGCCCGAACGCATGAGGATGGCGGGCGACTGGAAAGCGCCCGCGCTCAAAATGATTTCGCGGCGGGCCGTCACGGTCTGGGTCTTGCCACCCTGCACGGTGTGCACTTGCCGGGCCACACCATCCACCAAGCCAATGCGGTCCACCGTCACGCCGGTCATGACGTGCAAGTTGGGGCGATCACGATTGGGCGTGAGGTAGGCCTTGGCGGCGCTGAACCGTTCGCCTGCCTTTTGCGTGACTTGGTACAAGCCCACGCCTTCTTGGGTGGGGCCGTTGAAGTCGGTGGTGAGGGGCAAGCCCGCTTGCATGCCCGCTTCGACAAAGCGTTTGGAAAACACATTGGGGCTTTGCAAATCGGCCACGTTCAAGGGGCCGTTTTGGGCATGCCACTCGTTGTGAATGCGCTCGTTGTGCTCGGCCTTGAGAAAGTAGGGAAACACCTCGGCCCACGACCAACCCGCGCAACCCATCTGGGCCCAGGTGTCGTAATCCACGGCTTGGCCCCGGATATAGGCCATGGCGTTGGTTGAGCTGGATCCGCCCAAGGTGCGGCCACGCGGTTGGAACCCGATGCGACCGTTCAAGCCGGGCTGCGGCACGGTGTTCAGGCCTTGCGAAACGATTTCGGTGCGGGCCATGAGGGCGATGCCTGCGGGGCAATGGATCAAGGCACTGGTGTCGGGCGGCCCGGCCTCGATCAGGGCCACCTGCACGGTTGGGTCTTCGCTCAGGCGACTGGCCAGCACACTACCGGCCGAACCACCACCCACAATCACGTAGTCAAATTCCATGAATTCCCCCCGTCCAAATGTTTTGTGTGGCCAATATAAGGGCTTAAGCGTGTCGCGGCCTGTCTTGTGTGTATCAGGGTTTTTCCCATAAAGCCCCTCGCCATGGCGACATCTGGTTGGCCCAAACACCCCTCACAATGGCACCACATTTGGAGACAAGCCATGCAGATCGTCATTGACCTTGTTGCTTCTGAAAGCCCCGGCAGCTCGCGCCCATGAGCAACCCAACCGCCCCATTGCACCCGACTTGGCAAGATAAGCGCTGGTGGTGGTTGCTCAGCCCCGCCATCCCGCTGGCTTTCACAAGTTCCTTGCTGGCTTTTGTCTGGACAGGGCAATGGTGGTGCATGCTGCTGGCCCCAGTGATCATCCATGTGTTGTTGCCCGTGCTTGACCGCGTGTTGGGCGAGGACTTCAGAAACCCACCCGAATCGGCGGTGGCGCAACTCGATGCCGATGTGTTTTACCGCGCCTTGGTGTGGGCCTACGTGCCCCTGCAGATGTTGGGCACCGTGGTGGGCGCCTGGATTGCGACTGCGCAGCCGCTGACCTGGTGGGGCTATGCGGCCTTGGTGTTCACCGTGGGCGCGATCAACGGTATTGGCATTGGCACCGCGCATGAACTGGGTCATAAAAAAGAGACGCTGGACCGTTGGCTGTCCAAAATCGCCTTGGCCCCCAGTGCGTATGGCCACTTTTTTGTGGAGCACAACCGGGGCCACCACAAACGCGTGGCCACTCCGGAAGACCCCGCCAGCGCCCGCATGGGTGAAAGCTTTTGGGCCTTCTTGCCGCGCTCGGTGTGGGGCAGTTTGCAATCGGCCTGGGCGCTGGAGCAAGAGCGCCTGAACAAACAAGGCGTGAACGTGTGGCACTTTCAAAACCACAACCTGCAGGCCTGGGGCATGACGCTGGTTTTGTTTGGCGTGCTGGTGGCGTGGTTAGGCTGGATGGCGCTGCCGTTTTTGTTGTTGCAGGCGGTGTACGCCGCCTCGATGCTGGAAGTGGTGAACTACGTAGAGCACTACGGTTTGCTAAGGCAAAAAGACACCAGCGGCCGCTATGTGCGCTGCGAGCCTGAACACTCTTGGAACAGCAACCATTTGGTGGGGAATCTTTTGCTGTACCAACTGCAAAGGCATTCGGACCACCACGCCCACCCCAGCCGCCGTTACCAGGCGCTGCGGCATTTTGAGAGCGCACCGCAACTGCCCGCGGGCTACGCCACCATGATCACGGTGGCTTATCTGCCGCCCCTGTGGTTCGTGTGGATGGACCGCCGTGTGATGGCCCACTATCGCGGGGACTTGCGCTTGGTGAATGTGCAAGCGTCGGCCCGGCGCCGACTCACGCAACGCTGGGGCTGAAGGCCTGCGGCCTCATGGGGCACGCGCTCAGTGGCGCAGCAACACGATGTTGCGATACCCCAGCCGAATCAGCCCCTGATCCTGAAAATGGCGCAACTGCTGGTTCACGCGCTGTCGTGAAGCTGAAGCGATTTGCGCCAGGTCAGACTGGCTCACCCGCAGCATCACGCCGTCGGCCACCTTCACACTGTTGAATTTGGCGATGCGCTCTAGCGCTGCCCACACGCGCTGCTCCAGACTGTGCATGCCTTGATCGGCCAGCATGTCAAAGAGCTGATTGATGCGCAAGCCCAGGATGCGCAACAGGTCTACTGCCACGACCGAGTCACGGCCAATCAGATCGATGAGTCGACTGCGCTCGATGTGAAGGACTTCCGTGGTCCCCACGGAAACCATGTCGGCGGGGTTGGTGGCCTCAGCAAAGACCGAACTCAGGCCTGCGATTTCACCGGGCAGCATCCAGCGAAGCAACTGCTCTTCACCCTCGGGGGTGATCACGCTCACCCGCAAACGACCTTTGACCAGCAGCATGGCTGCAGACGTGGGCTGGCCTCGGCTGAGCAGCACCTGTCCATCGGTCCAAGTGCGCAGCACACCCACGCTGTGCAAGGCCTGCGTTGTGCGTGGCGTGAGCGCCGAATTCACGCTCCAGGTCTGGTTGAACTCTGGAGCATCCAGCGCCTTGAAAACAGGGCTGCGTTTGTCAGCCGAGCCGACCGATTTCTGAATCCGATGACTGAGTTTTGGCATGTGAAGGTCGAATCGTTGGGCGATTTATTTTGAGTGCTTTCCCCTAAATTGTCACATCAGAAACAATTTGCCCCAACCGGGCGGATTTAAATCCATAACGCCGAGCTTGACGGTGATCAAGTTGAAGAACCACATTGGAGACGACATGAAAATTTCTGCTGCTGCATTTGTGCGCACCACCCTCGGTGCAATTGCTTTGACATTGGGCGCCAGCGCCATGGCTCAACCCGTAGTGCGCTTCCAGGACTACCCTGGCACCGGCAACATGCTCGTGAAAGTGGCCATTGAACAAGGTTTTTGCCAGCAAGCCGGTATTCGCTGCGAATTGCGCACCATCCCTGCAGCCCCGTTGGGTATGCAAACCATGCTGGCGGGCGACATCGAAGTCTTTTATGGCCCGACCGAGGTGATCGCGGCCTCGGCGGCCCGCAAAGTGCCTATCAAAGTCATTGCGGCCGGTTTTGTTGAGCCTGTCTTCTTCATGGCCGCAGCGGCCAACACCGAGCTGCCCACCGAAAAAGAAGGCTACCCAGGGGTGGTCAAGTCCTTCAAAGGCAAAAAAATTGGTGTGACCCAGCGTGGCTCGGGCGCCGAATTCCAGGTGGTCGACATGCTGGCCGATGTGGGCCTGACCGCCAACGACGTGACCTTTGTGGCCGTGGGTGCGCCTGACACCGCCTTTCCAGCCCTCACGCGCGGTCAGGTTGATCTGATCATGACTTTCTCACCCACCGATGGCATGTGCGAGGTCCTCAAGGCCTGCCGCGTGGTGGTCGATCCTCGCAAAGGTCAAGGGCCCAAGAGCATTTTGGCCACGCGTGGTGGCGCAGGTGCCATGGCGGTCAAGGCCGACTGGGCTGCGGCCAATGCCCCCACCGTGGCTGCCATCCGCAGGACCCTGGAACTGTCGGAGGCTTTCATCACCAACCCGGCCAACTTCGGCAGGACGCTCGAAATCCTGCGCAAGACCTTTGCATTGCAACTGCCCAATGCCGACCAAATCGCGGAAGTGGCCCTGCGCAACTCCATCGGCACGTTCAAGGCCCGTGGCACGGTGCCCGCCATGCAGGCCGTGGCAGATTCCATGACCGAGAACAAATTGCTGCCGGGCAAGGTCGACTTGGCTCCGGTGGTGCTGCCCTGATCTTGGATGGCATGGACATGGTCAGGATGCATGGATGATCGACGCACAGCACATCGACCTCAGCTTTGACGGCACCCAGTGGGTGTTGCAGGGTGTGGGCCTGCACGTCAAGACCGGGGAGTTTGTGGCGCTGGCAGGCCCCAGCGGCTGCGGCAAGACCACCTTGCTCAACCTGTGTGCGGGCTTGGTGGATCTGCCCCCGGGCCAGCGGCTGCAGGTGGCGGGCCAAGCGCCTGCGCTCGGCAGCCACGAGGTGGCGTACATGTTGGCACGCGACAGCCTGTTTCCCTGGCTCAATGCATTGGACAACGCCGCCTTCGGACTGAAAGTGCGTGGCATGCCTATCGCCGAGGCCCGGGAGCGGGCGGCGCAGATGCTCAAGCAGGTGGGGCTGGGCGGCTCCGAATACCGACTGCCCAAGGCGCTGTCGCATGGCATGCGACAGCGCGTGGCCTTGGCCCGCACCTTTGCCATGCCCTCACCTTTGTTGCTGATGGACGAGCCCTTTGGGGCATTGGACGCACAAACCAAGTTGCAGCTGCAGGACTTGCTGCTGCAGCTCTGTCAGGACGGTCACCGAACGGTGCTGTTTGTGACACACGATCTGTCAGAGGCCGTTGCGCTGGCCGATCGGGTGGTGGTGATGTCCTCGCGCCCCGGGCGCATCGTGGCCGATGTGGTGGTGCCGCTGTCTCGACCGCGCTCCATCCGAGAGCTGCAAACCAACGAGGACTTCCACCGCACCTACGCCCAGGTGTGGAAACATCTTGAGGAAGGTTGGGTGCACCATGAAGGCTGACACCTTGCGCATGCTGGCGCAGCACGCCGTGTTTGTCGGTGTGGTGCTGGGCCTGTGGGAATGGGCTGCACACACGGGCTACATCGACCCGAGCTTCATGGGCAGCCCGCTCGGGATCATCAACTTCACGTTGGAGAACCTGGCCAACGCTCGTCTTTGGGGTGACTTGGGCTACACCCTGTTGGCCGTTTTTTCGTCATTTTTCATTGGCTCGGTCGCCGCCATGGCGACTGGCCTGGCCTTTGTCACCTGGCCCAAGCTCGAAGCTTTTTGTGAGCCCTATGTTGCAGCGATGAACGTGCTGCCCCGCATTGCGCTGGTGCCGTTGTTCATCTTGTGGTTCGGGCTGGGTGTGGGCTCCAAGATCGCCCTGGGCGTGTCGCTGACTTTCTTCATCGTTCTGTCCACCACGGTGGCCGGTATCCGGGGTGTCAGCCAAGACCACATCACGCTCACGCGAAGCCTTGGCGCCAGCAGCCGTCAGTTGTTCTTTTGGGTCACTTTGCCGGGTGCTGTGCCGGTGCTGTTTTCGGGTCTGCGCCTGGGCCTGATCTATGCCTTGCTGGGTGTGGTCGGCGCAGAAGTCATTGCTTCCGAGCGGGGTCTGGGTCAACAACTCGCCTACCTCGGATCCACTTTCAACGTCAACGGCGTTTGGTCGCTGCTGTTTGATCTGGCACTTATAGGCGTGCTGATCATGAAGCTGATGAACTGGGTTGAACGCCGCCTGCTGCACTGGCAATGAGTCCAGTTGCGTTGTCACATCAAGGAGATAAAAAATGAGCTTCCGTCACATCCAGATCGACCCCATGACGCCCACCATTGGCGGCATGATCAGCGGCGTGGACTTGAACAGCACCCGCTCAGAAGACGTTTACGAAGAGATCAAAAAAGCGCTCTGGCAATACGGCGTGGTGTTCTTCCGCAAACAAGCTTTGAAGCCCGAAGCCTACATCCGTCTGGGCAAAAACTTCGGTGAGATGGAGCAGCATGAATTCTTCCCGCACATTGAAGGTCACCCCCAAATCCAGTTGATCTCCAACGAGGGCAATGAGGCGCCCGAGACCGATCGCTGGCACACCGATGTGACTTTCCGCAAGAAGCCCAACATGGTCTCCATCTTGCGCATCACCGACCTGCCGCCTGCAGGGGGTGACACCATGTGGATGCATGCAGGCGCCGCCTTTGATGCCCTCAACCCCGGCATGCAGCAGATGCTCGAAGGCCTGCATGCCGACCACGATTTGCCCTGGGCTTTCCGTCGCATCAATGCCACAGAGCGCTTGGCCAAGCGGGCTTCTGCCAAGAGCGGCATGTTGGTCACGGCCAATGCGCATGAGTGCAAGATGATCGAGAACACCCCCACGGTGACCCATCCGGCAGTGATCACACACCCCTATACCGGCCGCAAGATTCTGTTTGTAAATTCAATCTGGACCAAACGCCTGCTGGGCATGCACATGGACCTGTCCGAGGCGGTACTGAACATGCTGTACGAGTGGGTGAAAAAGCCCGAGTTCATGGTGCGTTTCCGGTGGGAAAAAGACTCGGTCGCCATGTGGGACAACTGCGCCACGCAACACTACGCCGTGTTCGACTACGCGCCGCACTACCGCGCTGGCCAGCGCATGACCTGCGGCAGTTTTGTGCCCACCCTCAACCCCGGTGCGGCTGCCGCTGGCGGCCAGCCCTCGGTGATGCGCCAGTTGCTGGACACCACCCGCATGCAAGCGGCCAGCCCACGCGAGCAGCAAGCGGTGGAGGCCATCTTCAGCGCCCTGGAAAACGTGGACCTGAACGCCGTGGCCGCAGCCGCACAGCGCCGCTGAACCTGGGCAGTACCCTGTCATGAGTTCCAACAACCCCATCGACCTGGCCGACCACGACCTTGCCGCTTTGCAGGAGGCCCGCGACTTGCTGGGCCGCGCCCAGCAAGCGGCTGCGGTTCTGTCGCAGTGGACGCCTGAAGAAGCCAAACGCGTGGCCAAGCAAGTGGCCGCCGCCTTGCTGCCGCGTGCCGACTTTTATGCCGAATGGGCTGTGCGCGAAAGCCGCATTGGCAAAGTCCCCGACAAGATCGTCAAGAACCAGATTGCTTGCACGATCACGTCCAGCGCTTGGGACAAGGTTGCCCTGGGTGGTGTGCGCCGCAACGACGCGCTGCGAATCGTTGAGATCGGGCGCCCAGCCGGTGTGGTGGTGGGCCTGTCCAACTCCACCTCGCCCGTGGCCACCATCATCTTCAAATCCATCATGTGCTTGATGACACGCAATGCACTGGTCATCTCGCCGCACCCGGTGGCCTTGGCTTGCTGCACCGCCGTGACGCATGAGTTGCAAGCCGCCATCGAAAAAGCCGGTGGTCCGGCCCATGCGCTGCAGATCCTCACGCGCCCCACGGTCGAGGCCACAGGAGCGCTGATGCGCGACGCCCGTACCGACGTGATTTTGGCCACCGGTGGCACGCCCATGGTGCGTGCGGCCTATGGCTCGGGCAACCCCGCCATTGGTGTGGGTTCTGGCAATGTGCCGGTCTATGTGGACGCCAGCGCCGATCTGGAGACGGCAGCAAAAACCGTGGTGATCGACAAGAACTTTGACCACGGCAGCCCCTGCTCAGCGCCTTCGGTGCTGATGCTGCACGCGGGCATTGCACCTCAAATGCAAGACGCTCTGGCACGCCAAGGCGCACATGTGTGCACCGAAGAAGAGGCGCAAAAAATTCAGAACTTCGCCTTTCCCGGCGGCAAGTTCAATGGCAAGGTGGTAGGTCGTCCCGCGTTCGAAATCGCGCAGGCCGCAGGCGTGCAGGTGCCGCGCAACTGTCAGGCCTTGGTGTGCCCCATCGCCAACCCGCAAGCGGGCCATGTGCTGCTCAAAGAAAAGCTCTCACCCATCTTGGGTTGTGTGGTGGTGCCGGGCATGGATCAGGCCATCGACGTGGCCCGCCTCATGCTGCAGCACAGCGGCGCAGGCCACACCTCCGGCATCCATTCGGCCAGCGCCGAGCAGGCGGTGGTCTGGGGTGCGGCGCTTGATTACTACCGCGTGGTGGTCAACGGCTCCACGGTGCACGACAGCACCGGGGCCAACACCGGGCTGCCCTACACCTTCACCATCGGCACGGGTTACGCGGGTAAAAGCTCGGTGGATTGCAACGTCGGCCCCGAGCTGCTGGTCAATTGGAAACGCGTGGCCTTTCCGTTGACCGGTGGCTGGGCCGGGGCCATGGCTTCGGGCGCGGCCTTGCCAGCGTCTTCGGGCAGTTTGTCCACCCTCACGCCTGAGCTTCAGGCCATGGTCCTGCGCATCGTGCAGGAAGAACTCGAACACCTTCGCTGAAAGCCTGTCATGTCCACTTTGCGCAGTTATATTTTTCTGGACCGCTTGCAGCCACAACTGATGTGTTTGTTGGGGTCGACGGCCCGTGGTTTTTTGCCGCGCCACAACGACGCCGCCATGGTGATCGAAGTCGCACCCGGCATGGACATCGAGTGGCTGACCGACATCGCGCTCAAGCATGACGACGTCAAGCCCGGCAACTTGGTGGTCGAGCGGCAGTTTGGTTACCTGGAGTTCCACGGCCAGTCCTCTTCGTCGGTCAAGTCAGCCGGTGCAGCCGTACTGGACGCCATGGGTGTGAGCGAAAAAAGCGTGCTCAAGCCCGAAATTCTGGCCTCCAAAGTCATTGACCGGGTCGACGGCTACCACGCGTTCTTGATCAACCGCAGCAAGGCGGGCAGCATGCTCTTGCCCGGCGAATCGCTCTACATCATGGAGATGACCACCTCGTCGTATGCGCTCTTGGTGGCCAACGAGGCCGAAAAAGCCGCCAACGTGAAACTGATCGACTGCCGCTTCATGGGCCCGGCTGGGCGGCTGTATTTGTCGGGCACCGCATCCGATGTGCGCACGGCAGCCGCCGTGGCCGAAGCCGTGATCCGCGACGCCGGAGGCGCTGCATGAACACAGACGCTTTGCGCGAACAAATTCGCTCGACGATCCAGGCCAAGCTGGGGGACGCACATACGCGTGCGGCGCCTGCCCAAAACCCGAGTCCGAACCAGCCATCCCTCGCGCCTTCTGCCTTGGTGATTCCCTTGCGACTGGGCAGCGCACAAGACACGGCGGTTTTGACCCAGCTATTTCAGCAGCTGGCGGCGAGTCCGGCTTTGTTGAAGATGGCCGATACAGGTTTACTTCGTTTTGATTTGCGTGTGGATGCGGCTGCACTGGGCGCCATGGCCCATGTTGCGACCACCGTCCATGCCGCGACGGCCAACAGCACCACGGCCATGGCCGCTACCACCGCCATCGACCCAGCTGCTTGCTGCTCCTCCTGCAAAGAAGGCAAGGCCTGCGAATGCCAGGGCGACGCCTGTGCTTTGCACGACCACGCTGCCCAAGACGTGCCTGAGCTCAAGGGCGTGATCGGCGAAAAATTACTCAAAACCCTGCCGCCCAGCGTGAAAACCGTTCGGCTGCACCCCAAGGCGGTGATGACCCCCTTGGGCAAAGAAGCCCTGCGCAAGCGCGGCATCACCATTGACCGAGGAACCAAACCATGAAAACAGGAACCGTGATCGGCCGCATCGTGGCCAGCAAACGCCTGCCCGAGTTGCCCGCTGGCGCACTGTTGGAGGTGCAGCTGGACTACCCCAAGGACGTGGTCGTCTGTTACGACCCCATGGGCTGCGGCATTGGCGAGCGCGTGATGATCACCATCGGCGCACCGGCCGCTTGGTGGTTCGCTCCGGCGCATCCGCGTGTGGTGGCCGACGCGCTCATCATCGCCTCCCTCGACAACTACGACACCCCCACACCGATGCGTTGACGCAGCGGTATTTTTTCCTTCACCCTTTCCCTCAACCTTTTCTTTTTTAACCCCTCAAGGAGACTCACATGTAACAAGCCATCGGAATGATCGAAACCAAAGGTTATGTTGCTGCTTTTGCCGCCGCTGACGCCATGGTCAAAGCCGCCAACGTCAACATCGTTGGCAAAAAAGAAGTCGGTGGCGGCCTGGTCGCCATCATCGTCTCGGGCGACGTGGGTGCCGTCAAGGCCGCCACCGAAGCCGGTGCCGAAGCCGCAGGCGCGATCGGTGAAGTGGTGTCTTGCCACGTCATCCCACGTCCTCACGCCGACGTGTCCAAAGCTTTCGACGGCAAGTGATCGCAGGCTGTTGCAGATAAGGAGGCCGCATGGCCACAAGCAAAAAAGCTGCCGCGTCCGCCCAAGCGCCCGCTAAACCACCAGCCAAACCGGCCGCTGAGCTTCGGGTTTACCTGACGCTCACCGACCTGCAGCCCCAGTTTTCTTCGTGGATGAGTTCGCCCCTGGGCGCACGCGGCTACGTGGCGATGCAAGGCACCAACGCGCTGCTGGTCGAGATCGCCCCCGGGCTGTCCATCCAGCGTGTGATCGACCTGGCCCTCAAGGCCGAGCCCACGCTGGAGCCGGGCATCTTGGCGGTGGAGCGGCAGTTTGGCGTGCTCGAGTTGCACAGCAACGACAGCGCGGCGCTGCAGCGTGCCGGTCAGGTCATCCTGCAATGGATGGGCGCCAAGGCCGAAGACCAACTGCGCCCGCATCTGCTGTACAGCGACATTTTGGAAAACGTGACCGATCAGCATGCCGTGTTGATGAACCGCACGCGCCAAGCCAGCATGGTGCTGCCCGGCCAAAACATGTTGCTCATGGAAGTGGCCCCAGCCCTGTTTGGTGCCCACATGGCCAACGAAGCCGAAAAAGTTGCACCCGACCTGACCTTGGTCGAGTGCAGCATGATCGGTGCCAGCGGTCGCATGTACCTGACCGGCAGCTTGGCTTCGCTCGAAAAAGCGAAGGTGCATGTCGAAAAGCTGCTTGCGGAGATTCCGGGCAGGGGTTGATGCTGGCGGGGCCGTGCGTGGCTCATCAGGATACGCACCAGCTAAGGCGGGAAGGCCCTCTGGCGTGCGCCGATCCAGCGACCTCATGACGTGGACAGACAGGTGACAGGAAATCCTCTCGTTTGTCTGCACAATCCCTGTGCGCCTGGCCTCGATTGGAGGCCCGGCAACCAACGCTAGGGACAATTAAAAATGCAAGCCATGGACATCGGCCTCGTGGGCCTGGGCGTGATGGGTGAAAACCTCGCCCTGAACCTGGAGCGCAACGGCTTTTCGGTATCGGGCTTTGACCTCGATGCCCACAAGCGCGACAACTTCGCGCAACGCACCCAAGGCCTGAAGGCTCAGGCCAGCGCCAGCTTGGCCGAACTGGTGGGCAGCCTGTCGGTGCCTCGGCGCGTTTGGTTGATGGTGCCCGCTGGCGCGGCCGTTGACCAGGTGCTGGCGCAACTCACCCCCCTCATGTCGCCCGGCGATGTGCTGATCGATGGCGGCAACACGCTTTTCACCGACACCCAGCGGCGCATCGACGCGCTGCGTGCATCGGGCATTTTGTATGTGGGCTCGGGTGTGAGTGGCGGTGAAGAGGGCGCTTTGCGGGGCCCGGCCCTCATGCCTGGCGGATCGCCCGAGGCCTGGCCACTGGTCAAGCCTTTGCTGCAGGCGATTGCCGCCAAAGCCGAAGATGGCCAGCCCTGCTGCGAGTGGATGGGGCCTGGCGGTGCGGGCCATTTTGTGAAGATGGTGCACAACGCCATCGAATACGCCGACATGCAGATGATTTGCGAGGCTTATGCCTTCATGCAAAAGCTGGGCATGTCGGCCACCGAAATGGGCGAGGTGTTCGCCACCTGGAACGAGGGCGAACTGGGCAGTTACCTGATCGATACCACCGCCAAAATTTTGCAGCACACCGATCCCGAGACGGGAGCACCTTTGGTGGACATGATTTTGGACACCGCCGAGCAAAAAGGCACAGGCAAATGGGCCAGCCAAGTGGCGCTCGATTTGGGTGTGCCCGCACCCACCATTGCCGAGGCGGTGTTTGCTCGCACTTTGAGCGCCATCAAAACCGAGCGCGTGGCAGCCGCCCAGGTTTTGCACGGGCCCGAATCCACGACCTGGCCCGAGCGCAGTGCCCTGTTGGCCCAGCTGCGAGGTGCCCTGATGGCCGCCAAGGTCTGTGCCTATGCCCAGGGCTTTGCCCTGATGCGGGCCGCCGACCGCGAGCAGCAGTGGCAACTGCCCATGGCCCAGGTGGCCCAGGTTTGGCGGGCCGGGTGCATCATCCGCGCCCACTTGCTCGAAGACATTCGACGCGCCTACAGCGGTCAGGCTGATTTGCCCAATTTGCTGGTGGACCCGCACTTTGCCCGTGTCATGGCCGACAACCAACAGGACCTGCGCGAAGTGGTGGCCCAAGCCGCGCTGCACGGTGTACCCATGCCCGCTTTCATGAGCGCCCTGAGTTATTACGACGCCTACCGCTCAGCGCGGCTGCCCGCCAACTTGCTGCAAGCCCAGCGTGATTTTTTTGGGGCCCACACCTACCAGCGCACGGACCGTGCGGGCAAGTTCCACACGCGCTGGAGTGATTGAAACAAGGCGGCTGGCCGCTCAGTCCAGCCAGCCAATGCGATCCAGTGTCCAGAACAAGCCCAGAACCACAATGGCAGCCGAGCCCCCCGCGACGATGACCCAGCGGTAAAAGCGGGTGTGGCGCAAGAGCCAAGCGATGGGCAAGAACACCAACACGATGGCCAACTGGCCTAGTTCCACGCCCACATTGAAGCCGCCAAGGGCCGCGACCAATGCGCTGGCAGGCAATCCCAAGTCCAGCAGCACGCTGGCAAAACCAAAACCGTGCACCAAGCCAAACACAAAAGCCAAGCGCCAGCGCTTGAGCGAGTTGACGCCCAGCAAATTGTTCAAGGCGGCCAGAACCACCGACAAGGCAATCGCAGGCTCCACCAAGTCGGGCGGGGGTGTGAGCCATTCCATGATGGTCAGGCCCAGGGTGATGGAGTGCGCCACCGTGAACGCTGTGACGACGGCCAGCACATCCATCAGCACAGGTCTGGCCTGCTGCGCCGCAGGCCATTGGGTGATCCGATGGCGCGAAGGCAACAAGGGCGCCAGCACCAGCAAGCTGAGCAAAAACACGATGTGGTCGATGCCGATCCAGATGTGCCACACCCCTTCAACGATGTAACGGCCGAACACCCGCCAGGCGCTGCTGTCTGCGCGGCTCACCTGCGCCTCAGGGCGCTCGGGGCTGAGCAGGGCGCTGGTTTGCAATCCCGGCAAATCGACTTTCAGCAGGCCGCGGTGAAGGCTGTCTTGCGCAAACATCAGGCGATAACGCAAGCTTAAATTGGCACTGGCCAAATCCGAGAGGCCTGGGCAATTCGGTGTCCACTGCGCACTCAGATACGTCCCGTCGGCGTGCTGGCTGGCCTGAAGGTCGGCGGTGCCCAGTTGGCACTTCTGGCCTGCCGCACTGAGCTGCAAACCCTGATCGAGCCAGCTGGCCAGTTCAGCTTGGCGCAGGTGGGTTTCGCCCCAGGTGACCTGGCCATCGCGGTCGGCATCCAGATCAAACACCAGGTCCACATCGCGCAGATGAAGGTCGGCACGCAAAGTCAGCGACCCCGCTGGAGCGTTGAGCGTCAGGTAACTGTTGCTGCTGGAATGCGCCAAGGCCGCGCCCGACCCCAGCAAAGCGGCCATGAGGACCCACAGACCGAACATTGCACGCATTTGCTGGTGGAGCAATCGGCTGATCATGGGCGCTCCTTGGACCAGCTCGGGTGAGCCTTCAATTGTCTGATCAGCGGGGCCAATAGCGGATCGCTGTAGCCCGTGGTTTGGGCCCACTGGACCACCGGCTCGGCAGCCCGAGCCTGCTGGCGTGCGAGTGCGGCCTGTGCAAACAGCACCGCATCAGGCGGCTCTTTTTGTTGTTGCCAGTTCTCGATGGACAAGGCCAGGCCTGCCGCCAGATCCTGGCCGTAAGCAATTTGGTAAATCAGTTTGGGCCGTTCAATCAGCGACTCTTGGCGCAGCGCTTGCGACTGCAGACGCGCGGCCATCTGCTGGGCCAAAGCAGCCTCATCCGGCGCTTTCAGTCCGCGACTGGCCAGCACGGCTTGCATCAGCAAAGCGTCGGTCAAGCTGCTGTTGGATGGAGTCGCTTGGGCGGTGGCCACGGCTTTGGCCTGCCTGAACTGCCCCTGCTGGTTGAGCAAATCGGCGAGAGACAGCCTGAGCAAATGGGATTGGGGATGGGCCTGCAGCAAGCGCTGCCAAAGGGCGATGGCCTGCTCGGGCTGCTGGGCCACACGGTGTGCCTCGCCCAGATGAAAACCGATCCACACTTGCGAGGCGGCGTCTTGGTAGTCGGGCAAGCGCATCGATGCGCTCAGCTTTTGCACGGCCGTCAAGGCTTGGCCCGTGCGATACGCCAACACGGCGCTGTAAATGCGGCCTTCTTGTGGGCCAAAGCGCCGCGCTATGTCTTCGGCATCCTGCCGGGCCGCGCCCATATTGGCCTGGAGCAAATGCAGGGCAAAGCGCCATGACCAGAACTCCGCACGCTCGGGGTTCAAGGTGATGGCTTGGTTGATGTCTTGCAAGCCGCCATCGAAGTCGTGAAACCCTTGCTTGACCAAACCCCGCATGAAATAGCCATCGGCGGGCAGATCAGTCGCCTGCCACCAAGGCATCAAAGCCGCTTTGGCCGAACCAAACCAGCGCAAATCCCCCTCGTTGAAACCCAAGGTGAATACGGCGCGGGCATAGGCCAGTGCGGCTGGCAAGTCTTGCGGTTGGGCACGCCAAGCTTGGTCCAGGGCCCGCAGCGAACTGGCGCGGCCTCCTGAGGTGTGCACCGAGGCAGACAACACAACCTCAGAGGCCTTGGGCACAAAGCGCTCTTGCGCGGTAGCGGCCAGGCCCGTCCATGTCAGGCCGACTGCCATGGCAAAGCAACGGCATTGGCGCCAAGTACGCCAAAGAGCAGCACTTTGAAAAGGCGACCCAGCAGAAGGGGTTTTGTCCATAAGGGGAGGGCTTTCAAGGAATGGGCATAGCATGGACGCGTGCTTGGGATCGCAAGCACTTCATTCTGAATCTTTTTGACAACCTCATTCCCAGAAGGTGTTTCTATGAAAATTGTGATGACTGCTCTCGTTTCTGCTTTCATGCTGATGTCCGCGCCCGCCTTCGCAGGCAGCCATGGCGGCGGCAAAATGGACGACAAAAAGGTCGACTGCTCGAAAAAAGAAAACGAGAAGAACCCAGCTTGCGTCAAGAAGTAATTTTTCTTGGCTCTTCGCAAAAACCCCTCTTGAGGGGTTTTTTTACGCCGGTTGTACCGGTCATTGTTCTCAGACTATCTGGAGTTACAAAACCAGAACAACTTTGAAGAAAACCTGGGTTTCGTAACAAAGTTTCATGGTTTCGCTTAGTATGGTTACAGACGAGGCGGTCCGTTTCGGTTAGCCGCAGCAAACACTCCCAACAAAAGTGAGACACACATGACCATCAAAATCGGTATCAATGGTTTTGGCCGCATCGGCCGCATGGTGCTGCGTGCCGCGGTGCAAAACTTCCAGGATGTCCAGATCGTCGGCATCAACGACCTGCTCGAGCCCGAGTACCTGGCCTACATGCTGGAATACGACAGCGTGCACGGCCGCTTCCAGGGAACGCTCTCTGTGGAGGGCAGCACCCTGATCGTGAATGGCCAACGCATCCGCCTCACCCAAGAGCGCGATCCGGCCAACCTCAAGTGGAACGAGGTAGGCGCCGACGTGGTGATCGAAGCCACGGGCTTGTTTTTGGACAAGGACAGAGCGGGCAAACACTTGGCAGCCGGTGCCAAAAAGGTGGTCATGTCTGCGCCGTCAAAAGACGACACGCCGATGTTTGTGTATGGGGTCAACCACTCGTCCTACGCGGGGCAGGCCATCATCAGCAACGCCAGCTGCACCACCAACGCGCTGGCTCCCATCACCAAAGTGCTGAACGACAAATGGGGCATCAAGCGCGGCCTGATGACCACCGTGCACGCCACCACCGCCACCCAAAAAACCGTGGACGGCCCGAGCAACAAAGACTGGCGCGGCGGACGCGGCATTCTGGAGAACATCATCCCCAGCAGCACCGGTGCGGCCAAGGCGGTGGGCGTGGTGATTCCCGAGATCAAAGGCCGACTGACCGGCGTGGCGGTGCGTGTGCCCACCAGCGATGTGTCGCTGGTCGACTTGACCGCCGAGCTCAACAACCCGGCCACCTATGCCGAAATCTGCGCCGAGATGAAAGCGCAAAGCCAAGGGGCACTCAAGGGCGTGTTGGGTTACACCGAAGCCAAAGTGGTGTCGACCGATTTCCGGGGCGAGGTGTGCACC
Organism: Limnohabitans sp.; assembly: GCA_021731425.1. Taxonomy (GTDB): domain Bacteria; phylum Pseudomonadota; class Gammaproteobacteria; order Burkholderiales; family Burkholderiaceae_C; genus Limnohabitans_A. The sequence continues at coordinate 16,376 of JAKFXJ010000060.1, forward strand.
AGCGTGTTCGATGCCGAAGCGGGCATGGCGCTCGACAGCACCTTCATCAAGGTGATGGCTTGGTACGACAACGAGTGGGGCTACTCCAACAAGTGCTTGGAGATGGCGCGGGTGGTCAGCCAGGTATAAGCCCGCGCACTTGTGTGCCAGGGCGTCGGTCAAGTCACCTTGCCATGACCGACAATCGCCAGACAACGCCCATGTTTTATGGGCGTTTTCATTGGCTGATGGATTCCCATGCACACCCTGGAACAACTGCGCAGCGGCGCCTTGGCTGGCATACGCCGCCTCGATCTGTCTTGTGGTCTGAGCGAACTGCCCGAAGAAATTTTCGCCTTGGCCGACACGCTGGAGGTGCTCAACCTCAGCGGCAACCGCTTGCGCGAATTGCCGCACCAGCTGACACGCCTGCACAAGCTGCAGGTCTTGTTTGCCTCTGACAACGACTTTGAGGTGCTGCCCGAAGTGTTGGGCGATTGCCCGGCTTTGCACATGGTCGGCTTCAAAGCCAACCGAATTGCCGATGTGCCCGCCGCCGCGCTGCCGCCCGCTTTGCGCTGGCTCACACTCACCGACAACGCGATCGGCCGTTTGCCCGCTGAACTGGGCCAACGCCCGGCATTGCAAAAGCTGATGCTGGCGGGCAACCGCTTGCAGGCTTTGCCCGACACCCTGCAGCAAGCGCACCGTCTGGAGCTGCTGCGCATATCGGCCAACCGCCTGACCGAAGTGCCTGGCTGGTTAACCGAATTGCCCCGCTTGTCCTGGTTGGCGCTGGCGGGCAATGCCATGGGCTGGGTGGTTCGCGCAGGGTCCGAGCTGCCGGGCATGGCTTGGTCCGATTTGACACACGGCCCGTTGCTGGGCGAGGGCGCTTCAGGCCACATTTACCAAGTGCAGGCCAGGGGCTGGCCACAACCCTGGGCCCTCAAGCTATTCAAAGGCGAGGTGACCAGCGACGGCCTGCCCGAAGACGAGCTGGCCGCCTGCTTGGCAGCCGGGCAACACCCGGCGCTCACCACGCCTGTGGCGCGGCTCACGGGCCACCCTGCACAGGCCCAGGGTTTACTCATCCCGCTGATTCCTTCGGCTCACGTCAACTTGGCGGGTCCGCCGAGTCTGGACAGCTGCACCCGCGACGTGTACCCGAGCGGCTTCAAGCTGTCAGCTGTTTTAGCCTTGAGCATTGCCCGCGATGTGGCCGATGCACTGGCGCACTTGCACCAGCGCGGTGTGATGCACGGCGACGTGTACGCGCACAACATCCAAATCGACCCGCTGCAGGGCCAGGCCCGTTTGGGTGACTTTGGCGCAGCCACGCGGCTGCCCACTGATCGGCCCGAACTGCGCAAAAGCCTGCTGGCTTTGGAGGTGCGGGCCTTGGGGTGTTTGCTGCAAGAGTTGGCGCTGGCCGCGCAAGCGCAAGCGCACCACCCGGCTGTTCAGGCCCTGCAAAACATGGCGCAGCTCTGTTTGTCAGAACAGCCGCGTCAACGGCCGAGCGTGATGGAGGTGGCCCAGGCCCTGCAAGCCATCGAAGCCATCTAAGGCTTAAAAGACCTTAAGCCTTGACGATCGTGACCTGGTTGAGCTGGGCCTGCGCCTTGACCAGCGAAGGCACCATCTCGCTGCCGTAACCCAAAGCCACGGCCGTGTTCAGGGCCTGGTGCACGCTGGTGCCGATCATGGAGGGCACTTTCATGGCCTCGGTCAGGTGTGAGTAGTAACGCAAATCCTTGGCCGCGTTGTTCAGCTCGAACTTCATGGCGCCGTAGTCGCCCTGCAGGGTTTTGGCCATCAGCTGGAACAGGCCCGAATTCACGCCGCCAGCCGAGATGACCTGCACCAGTTGGTTCAAGTCCACCCCCGCCTTGGCCCCCACCGCAAAGGCTTCGGCTGTGGCGGTGCAAATGGCCTGCGCCACAAAGTTGTTGAGCAATTTGATGACGTGGCCAGCGCCCATCTCGCCCACATGGAACACGTTCTCGCTGTACGCGCGGATGACCGGTTCGATGCGGGCAAACACCTCGGGCGTCGCCCCCACCATGGAATTGAGCTTGCCCGCTTCGGCTTCGATGGGCGTGCGTGTGAGCGGCGCGTCCACATAAATCACGCCCTGCGCGGCGCACAGCGCGGCCAGGCGGCGGGTGGATTCGGGCTCGCTGGTGGAGGTGTCGATGACGATCAGGCCCGCGCGTGCCTTGGACAACAAACCGCCCGGCCCGGCCACCACCGCCTCGACCTGGGGTGAGCCGGTCACGCAAATGAGCACCACATCACAGGCGGCCAAGTCGGCATAACTGCCCACCTGGCGGGCACCTGCAGCCAACAGGTCTTGCACGGGCGCTGTGCGCTGGTGCACCGAAATCGACAAGTCAAACCCCTTGGCCCGGATGTTCTTGGCCATGCCATGGCCCATCAAACCCGAAGCGCCGATAAATCCGATGTGTTGCATGTGCGTCTCTGCTGTGTGGTGAAAGAGAACTCTATTTTGAAAGAAATGGCCAGACCAGGGTGTCGCCTGAGCAGCCCTGGGGCGCCCCAACCCTGGCTAACATGGCGCATGCACCTGACCGTTCCATCTCCCGTTCAATCCCTCGCTGACATTCACCGCATCGAGGCCACACCGTTGACCCAGGCCATGCCTTGGGCCAGCACCTATGCGCTGATCCGTGCCAGTGCCCAGGTTCATGCCGAGCAGCCTGCGCTGACTTTTTTGCACACGGGCCAGCCCGGGGGCCCGTCCACCACCTGGACCTACCGCAGCTTGCTGCAAGGCATCCACCAAACCGCCAATTTGCTGCACCAGCTGGGTGTGAGCCCTCAAGATGCTGTGGCCGTTCTCTTGCCCGGCGGACTGGCCTACCACTTGGCGCTTTGGGGTGGTGAAGCGGCGGGCATCGTGCAGCCGCTCAACCCCTTGCTCAGTGACGAAAAACTGCTGTCGCTCTTGCAGGCCAGTCAGGCCAAAGTGCTGATCGCGCATGGCGCTGAAGACGACAGCCAGTTGCGGGCCAAAGCCTTGCGCCTGCAAACCCAGTTGCCCAGTTTGAAGACGGTGTTGCTGGTCAACCCCGAAGGCGGTCTTCTCCAAGATCGCGACTCGCTGCCTGCAGGTGCGCAAGACTTCCACGCCTTGCGGGCTATGCAAGAAGCTGAGCACCTGGTGAGCCAACGGGTTTTTCAGCGCGAGGACATCGCCGCTTACTTCCACACCGGCGGCACCACCGGCGCACCCAAACTGGCCCGACACAGCCACGGCGCACAGGTGTTCACCGCATGGGCCAATGCCACGATGCAGGGTTTTCGCGCGAGCGATGTGACCATCAACGGTTACCCACTGTTCCATGTGGCGGGTGTGTTGCCCGGCGCCCTGTGTTCGCTGGCGGTGGGCATGCACGTCATCATT
>JAKFXJ010000046.1 GCA_021731425.1 Limnohabitans sp.
TACTCGAACACATTGGGCAGCGCAGGCTGGCCGCCATGAATGCCTTTGGGGGCAGACTTGCCGCGCTCGCCAAAGATGAAAGCCTCGGCGCTGTCTTCGAGCAACTCGATCTCGTAAATCGCGCCCAAGCCGCCCCGGTGCTGGCCATCACCGCCCGAGCCGGGGCGCAAGGCCCACTGCGTGAAGCGCACCGGGTAGGCCGCTTCCAAAATCTCCATGGGCGGAATCGTGGCGGTGGAGATCGGCGCATTGCCGTGTGACAAACCATCGCCATCCGAATGGCCGCCGTGCCCGCCACCGAAGAAGCTGAACATCACCCAGCGCTGACCCTTGCGCTTGTCGTCGGTGCGGTGACCGGCGATCGACAAGGCGTTGATGGTGCCGTAGGCGTGGGCCACGGCCCTCTGCGGGTCGGCCAGGGCCGTGGCGCTGAAGATCACGTCGATCATGCGCAAAATGGTTTCGGTATAACCGCCCACCGGGCGCGGGCGCGAAGCGCTGATGACCAAGCCGTCAGGGATCACAAAGTCCACCGCATCCAGCACACCCGCGTTGGCGGGCACATCGGGGAAGACATGCTTCAAGGCCACATAACAGGCAGCGACTGCCGTGGCACGCGAGATGTTCACCGGTCCGGCGCACTGCACCGAGGAGCGCGAAAAGTCCAACGTCAAGCGGTCACCGGCCACGGTCATGTCGAGCGCAATCGTCAGCAACTCGTCTTTCACGCCGTCGTTGTCCAGCACGTCTTCAAAGCTGTAGCGGCCATCGGGCAGGCTGGTGATGTGAGAACGCATCAGACGCACAGCGCGGGTGCGCAGCTCCACCAGGGCCTGCGCCACCTTGGCGTCGCCGTATTCATCGAGCAAACCGTCCAGGCGGCGTGCCCCCAATTCGAGTGCGGCCAGCTGGCCATTCAGGTCACCCCACAGGCTGTCGGGCAAGCGGGTGTTGGCCCGCAAGATGGCCAGCACGTCGTCGTCGAGCACACCGCCGCGCAAGATGCGCACCGGCGGAATTTGCACCGCTTCTTGCCAGCACTCGGTCGCCGCCGGGTTGTAGTTGCCCGGCACCGCGCCGCCCACGTCGTGCCAGTGCGCCGCCGATGCAAGGAAGCAATACAGCTGCCCATTGCGAAAGCAGGGTTTGACCAGCTTGAAGTCGTTGGCGTGGGTGCCGCCTTCGTAGGGGTCGTTGAACAGCCAGACATCACCCGGCTGCATGCCGCCGCGCTCAGCCGCCACACGCATGGCCGCTCGCACGGCAAAAGCCATGGCCCCTACAAACACGGGCAAACCGGACTTGCCTTGGATCAGGGTGTCGCCCGTCATGGCGTCGTACAGGCCGTGGCAAGCGTCGTGCGCCTCGGCAATGATGGGGTTGAAGGCGCTGCGGTACAGCGTCGCGTCCATCTCGTCGGCAATCTGTTCAAGTCGGCCGCGCAGCACGGCCAAGGTGACAGGGTCCATCGCCGCTTCCATCACACGTTCATTCGGGTTCATGCAGGCTTTCTTTGTTTGAGCAGGGGCAGCAAGCCCCCTGCATCGACCATGTCCATCAAAAATTCAGGGATCGGGGCGCAGGCCAAACGCTGGCCGTTCGCACGAATCACCACCGGGGTGTCGCCTTCAAACGACACGCCCACGCGCTCGCCCTCTTCGATCTTGACGGCGTCAGGGCAGGTCAGGAGCAGCAAGCCCAAATTGAAGGCATTGCGGAAATACAGGCCGCTGTACGACGGTGCAATCACCGCCGCAAGGCCCAGGTGCCGCAGCACACCAGCCGCCTGTTCACGCGATGACCCGATGCCAAAGTTGGCCCCGGCCACAATCACATCGCCCTCGCGCACACCCGACGCAAAATCGCTGCGCACCGCTTCCAGGCAATGCCAGCCGATCACTTCCAAGCCGTGCTTCATGTAAGCGCCGGGAGCCAGGGCATCGGTGTCCACATCGACACCCACGCGCCAAACGCGTGCGTTGTCAAATGAGCGGTTTGTCATGCCAGCACCTCGCGAGCATCGCTGATGCGCCCGCGCAAAGCCGAAGCTGCCACGGTGTAGGGCGAGGCCAAATACACGTTCACGCTGGCGGGGCCCATGCGGCCTTTGAAATTGCGGGCGGTGGTCGAGATCACGGTGGAGCCTTCAGGGAAAGTCGCGCCGTAGCCCGCGCATGCGCCGCAGCTGTTGGGCAGCACCGTGGCCCCGGCGTCCAGCAAGGTTTGCATCACGCCTTCTTGTGTGGCCTGCGCTTGTTCGCGGGCGCTGGCGGGGGCCACCATGAGCTGCACACCCGCAGCCACGCGCTGGCCCTTGAGCACCGAAGCGGCAGCACGCAGGTCTTCGAGCTTGGCACCGGTGCAGGCGCCGATGTAGGCAATGCTGGGCGACACATCGGCAAACTCGGCCACATCCCTTGTGTTGGCGGGGCTGTGCGGCGCAGCCACTTGGGGGCTGAGGGTGCTGGCGTCAAAGTCCTGCTGCTCGTAGTCGGCGTCTGTGTCGGTGAACCATTGCTCGGCTCCGGCCAGATGCTCCGGTGCCACGCCGATACCCCGCAGATGACTCAAGGTGGTCTCGTCGGCGGCGATCAGGCCCGCTTGCGCCCCCATCTCGGCACTCATGTTGGACAGCGTCATGCGCTCGGCCATGGACAGCGCCTGCACTGCCGCTCCGGCAAACTCCACCGCCTGGTATTGGCCGCCGTTCATGCCAAAGCGCCCCACCATGTGCAGCATCATGTCTTTGGCCGACACGCCATGCTTCAATCGGCCTGACCAGTGCATGCGCAAAGTGCGCGGCACCTGCACCCAGATTTGGCCGGTAACACACACACCCAGCATCTCGGTCGCGCCAATGCCGAACATGTAGCAACCAAAAGCACCCCCCGTGGGAGAATGCGAGTCGCCACCCACACAAAACATGCCGGGCTTCAAGTGGCCCCGCTCGGGCAGCACCACATGGCAAATGCCCTCGCTGTCAATCACATGGGGCAGCTTCCATTGCTTGGCCGTGTCGCGTGCGATCTGGACGATCTGCTGCGCATCCGCGTCTTGTGCAGGCACGTAGTGGTCGAGCACCAGCACCACCTTGTTTTTGTCCCAAATCTCGGCCCCTAGCTCATCGAGCATGGGCTTCAAACGCCTGGGCCCGGACGAATCGTGGAACATGGCCAGGTCCACGTTGCAGGTGACCACCTCACCCACGGCCACATGGCTGCGGCCAGCGGCACGGGCGATCAGCTTTTGGGCTAGCGTTTGTGCAAGCGGAGGGTTCATTCGGCTTTGGCTCCGGCGTATTGCACCACCGCACGCCAGCGCACGATCTCGCTGTCCACAAAGCGAGCGAATTCCTCTGGGCTATTGCCCACCGCCGTAGCCCCTTCGCTCTCGATTCGGCGCTTGACATCAGGCGACAGCACCGCCGCGCGGGCCGCGTCCGCCAGTCGCTTGCTCAATTCAGGGCTCATGCGACCTGGACCAAACAAACCAAACCAAGCGCTCGACTCGTAACCGGGCAAGCTCTCACCAATGGCGGGCACATCGGGGAATGAGGGCAAGCGCTTGGCGCTGGTCACGCCCAGGGCCTTGAGCTTGCCCGCCTTGATGTGTGTTTGCACGTTGCCAACGGCGGCAAACATCAGCTCCACCTGTCCCGCCAGCACGTCTTGCACTGCGGGGGCCGTGCCCCGGTAAGGGATGTTGACGATGTACACGCCCGACTGCATCTTGAAGGCGTCACCCGCCATGTGCAGGGACGATCCCAAAGCGCCAATCGCAAAGTTCAGCTGACCGGGTTTGGACTTGGCCAGCGAGATCAATTCCTTGACGTTGTTGGCAGGCACCTTGGGGTGCGCTACCAAAATCGACGGCGAGGTCGACACCATGGTCAGTGGCGTGAAGTCTTTGACCGGGTCAAACGGCAATTTGGGATAGAGCGAGGCATTGATGGCGTGGCTGGTGAAGCTCATGAGCAGGGTGTTGCCATCGGGCACGGCTTTGGCCACGGCGTCAGCTGCCAGATTACCGCCCGCACCGGGTTTGTTTTCGACCACCACGGTGCGGCCCAGCTGCGTGCCCAGCACCGTGGCCAAGGTCCGGGCCATGGTGTCGGTGGTGCCGCCTGCGGGGGCTCCCACCAAAATTTTGATGGGCGGCTGGGTTTGGGCTTGCACCCAACCGGAGGTGGCCGCACAGGCCCAAGCGGCACTCCAAATCAGAGCGCGGCGTGTTGCCGAAGAGCGGTGTGATGGGTTTGTGGTTGTCATACGGCTGTCCTCCATGTCAAAAATTCAATCGGGGCCCTGTGCCCATGAGCCAAGGCAACCCGAGGGCGTTCACATGCCCAAATAGGCTTTTCTCAGCGTGTCACTGGCCAACAAGTCGGCGGGTGTACCGGTGAAACGGATCTGTCCGTTTTCCATCACATAAGCACGGTCGGCGATGTCCAGCGACTGACCCACGTTTTGCTCCACCAGCAAGATGGCCAAGCCGCTGCTGCGCAGCTGCGAGATCAGGCCAAACATCTCTTCGACCAGCAGTGGCGACAAACCCAGCGAGGGCTCGTCCAGAATCAACAAGCGCGGCTCGGCCATCAGGCCCCGGCCAATGGCCAGCATCTGCTGCTCGCCGCCGCTCAAAGTGCCCGCCAACTGGGCCACACGCTCTTTCAGTCGCGGAAAAGTTTCGTAAACCTTGTCCAGGTTTTGCTGCTTGCGCTCACGGCCCCGGGTGAAGGCGCCCAGCTCCAGGTTCTCATGCACGCTCAGGTTTGGGAAGACCTTGCGGCCTTCGGGCACCTGAATCAAGCCCTGCATGACCACCTGGCGCGAGTGCAGGCCCGTGATGTCCTGTCCGTCAAACCCCACTTGCCCCCCACGCGTGGCCACCAAGCCGCTGAGCGTGAGGTTAAGGGTGGTCTTGCCCGCGCCGTTGCTGCCAAGCAGCGCCACCAGCTCACCGGGCATGACCTGCAGGTCCACTCCCCGCAAGACCTCGACCACACCGTAGCCGGACTTGAGGCCCTGCACATTCAACAAAGCGCTCATGCCTGTGCCTCCTGAACTGTTTGGGCTTGGGCGACGTTCTTTTGCAAACGCTCGGCTGTGCCATGGCCCAGATAGGCCTCCACCACGGCTTTGTTGTTCGTCACTTCGGCAGGCGTACCTTGGGCAATCAGCTGCCCTTGCGCCAGCACCCACACCTCTTGCGCCAAACTCATCACCGCTTGCATGACGTGCTCGATCATCAGCACCGTCACGCCGCTTTGCGCAATGCCTTGCACCACCGGGATCATCTCGGCAATTTCTTGCGGGTTCAGACCCGCCAGCACCTCATCGAGCAGCAGCAAGCGCGGCCGCGTGGCCAGTGCGCGAGCCAGTTCCAGTCGCTTGCGACCGGCGACCGTGAGGTCGCTGGCCAGCTTGTCCAGTTGGGTGCTGAGGCCCACCTGTTGTGCCACCGATTCGGCAAAGGCCAACGCCTGAGCGCGGCTCGGCAAATGCAGATGCGCTCCCACCGCGATGTTTTCGCGCACCGTTTGTGCGGCAAAAGGCTGCACGATCTGGAAGGTGCGTGTCAGGCCCATGCGGGCGTTCAGGTGCGGGGGCTGGGCCGAGATGTCTTGGCCCGCAAACACCACACGGCCCGTGTCCGGTGTCAAAAAGCCCGACATGAGCGCAAACAAAGTCGTCTTGCCCGCACCGTTGGGGCCAATCAAGGCGCTCAAGCGACCTTCGGTGACCGACAGGCTCACGTTTTGCACGGCTTTCAAGCCGCCAAAGGACTTGCCCACGCCCTCGATCTGCAGCAGCGTGCTCATGATTTGTCTCCATCCGACTTGCTGCCGCGCAACCATTGCAGCGGTGTGGTGGTGCCCAGGCCCGCAATGCCGCGTGGCAAGAACATCACGATCACGATCAGCACCACGCCATAAATGACCATGTTGATGCCGGGCAGCTGCCCGAACAGGTTGCGTGTGACATCGGCCAGGATGTGCAGACTCACAGCGCCCAAAATCGGGCCCCACAAGGTGCCCATACCGCCCACAATCGCACCCACCAAGGCCTCGACCGAGGTGTGCGCCCCAAAGGCGATGCCCGGGTCGATGTACTGGAATACCTGCACATAAAACGCGCCCGCAGCGCCCATCAGGCCGCCCGACAACACGGTGGCGATCAACTTGACGCTAAAGGGGTTCACACCAATGGCGCGGGCCGCGTCTTCGTTGTCGCGCACGGCTTGCAAGTAAGCCCCAAAGCGCGAATGGCGCAACCAAGCGGTGATGCACAGCGCCAGCGTGACCAAGCCCAGCATCAGCCAGATGAAACCAGCGCGGCTGCCAAACTGCATGTTGGCGGCTGATTCCTTGAGAGGGAGCATCAGGCCTACACCCGCCCCCGTGAAAGGCACCGAGGTGGCCAAAATGCGGAACACTTCGGCAAAAGCCAGCGTGACCAGTGCGAAGTAAGACCCCTTGAGGCCATAGCGGAACGAGGCCGCACCCACAAAGGCCCCCACGCCTGCCGCAAACACCATGGCCAGCGGCAAAGCCACCCAAGGACTCAGGCCCCACTGCATTTGTGCGATGACCTGCACATAAGCGCCTGTGCCAAAAAACAGCGCATGGCCAAACGAAAACTGTCCACCAAAACCGCCCAGCACGTTCCAGGCTTGCGAGAGCAAGCAGGCGTACAAAGAGGTCATGACAAAGTTGAGCATCACGCCCGAATCGGTGAACAAGGGCACCGCTCCCACAAGCAGCACAAACAGTGCGATGTTGCGAAAGTCTTTCATGCCTTCGCTCCAAAAAAGCCCTGCGGTCGCAGCAACAGCACCGCAATGAAAATCACAAAAATACCCACCTGGCCCAGCGACTCACCCAGCAGCAAACCGCCCAGCGACTCCACCACACCAATCAGCAAACCGCCGAGCAAAGCCCCAGCAAAACTGCCCATGCCGCCCAGCACCACGATGGTGAAGGCCACCAACACAAAACCGTTGCCCACTTGCGGATTGACGTAATAGGCCGGCATCAAAAAGCAAGCTGCCGCGCCCAGACTGGCCAGGCCCAAACCAAAACACATGGCGTACACATGGTCCACGTCGATGCCCATCAAACGTGCGCCTTGCTTTTCTTTGGACACGGCGCGAATGGCGCGGCCCAAATCGGTTTTTTGCACGATGAGCAACAAAACAGCCGACACCACCAATGCCCCGGCAAAAGACACCAGCTTGGGCAGCGCGATGAAGGCGGGCCCGATCTCGACCGTGGTCAAGGTGTAGGCGGTCTCGATGGTGCGGGTGTCCGACTTGAAGAACAAGAGCGCCAAGTTTTCGAGCACGATGGAAATGCCCAGCGTGACCAGCAAGATGTTTTCATCCTTGCCGTGGCTGGCGCGGTTGATGACCCCGCGCTGGAGTGCATAACCCAGCACAAACATGGCTGGCACCATGATGGGCAGGGCCATGTAGGGATCGACCCCGAAGTGTTGCTTCAGCATGTACACGCCATACAGCGCCACCATCAATGACGCGCCATGCGCGAAATTGATGATGTGCAGCACGCCATAAATGAGCGTGAGGCCCAGCGCGATCAGCGCGTAAACGGCACCAGTGGTGATGCCGTTGAGCACCGAAGGAAACAGGATGTTGAAGTCCAGCATCGGGGTCTTTCAGGTCAGCCTCAGATCAGCCCTTGAGCGGGAAAATCGGCTCAATCTCGCGGTAGTCACGCGGCACGATGACCTTGATGTCGCCCTTGTAGACCTGGGTCATCAAAGGCTGTGCACCCATGTTCTGGCCATTCACAAACTGTGTGGGACCGTAAGGCATGATGTGGTTATCAAACTTACTTGAAGCCAGCGCATCGGTGATGGCGGCGCGGTCGGGCGACTTGGCGCGTTCAATGGCATCGGCCAGCAGCATCATGGCGGTGTAGGTCATAAACACCTCATAGCTGAAGAATTGGCCCTGCGCTTCTACGCGCTTGCGCAACTCGGCCGAGCGCTTGTCTTTGGGATTGAACCAGTGGTTGCAGTCGATGATGCCGTTGGCCGCATCGGGGAATTCTTTGACGAACTTGTAGCTCGAAGCCGCGCCACCCAGCACCGAGTAGATGGCCTTGGGCGTGATTTTTTGCTGCTGCAAAGTGCGCACCAGCAAAGCGTATTCGTTGTAGTAGTTGGCCGGGATCAGGATGTCGGGGTTAACCTGCTTGATACGCAGCGCGATGTTGTTGAAGTCACGTGTGGGGTTGGCGTGCTTGATGATCTCTTTCACCTCATAGCCGTAACCGGGCAGCTCTTTGGCCAGCAAGTTGGCGGTGCCGGTACCAAACAGCGACTCTTCGTGCACGATCATCACCGTGCGGGCGGGCTTGCCTGCGGCGGTGTTGAGCGCGTGCAGACTGGCCACAGCGGTCTCGGCGCACTTTTTGTAACCAGGACCAAAGCGGAAAGTGTTTTTCAGGCCGCGCTCAACGATCTGGTCGGCCACACCCACATCCACCACGTGGGGCAGGTTGTACTTGGCCGCTGCTTGTGTGGTGGCCAGGCAAATGGCCGATGCGAAGGCACCGACCACGGCACTCACACCCGCTTCGTTCATCTTCTCGATCTCGGCGGTGCCTGCTTGGGGGCTGGACTGCGCATCGCCCAGCATGGCTTCGATCTTGGCGCCGCCCAACGACTTGATGCCACCAGCCTTGTTGATGTCTTCAATCGCCATCAAGGCGCCCATGCGGCACTGCTGGCCCGAATAAGCCAAGGCACCGGTGACGGGGTGCAGGACACCCACTTTGACGGGCTTGGGCTGTGCGCCGGCCACCAGTGGAAACGCGAGTGCCGAGGCCGCAGCAGCGGACTGGCCCATGAAAGTGCGACGTGAGGTCATGAGAACATCCTTGAAAAAGTTAATGAAAGTTGGCGGACAGCTCTTGGCTTACCCACACCTTGGCGTCAATGCTGCCAACGCGGGATAACTGCATCTGGTATTCGTACCGGTCCGGTCGGTACAAGCCATGCAGCCATTGGACGGGACGGTCGTCCTCGTCATAAATCAAACGCCGAACCGCCAGCAAGGCCGATCCGACAGAAACATCCAAATGCTGGGCCATGCCCACATCGGCCAAGCGGGCCGAAATGGTTTGCTCGGCCCGGCCCACCTTGACGCCCGACTCTTCGAGTAGCACCAAAATGGGCTTTTGCGCCAGCTCTCGCTTGCCAAAACCAGCCGAAATGGAGTCGGGCACCCAGGTGGTGATATGCGACAAGTGCCCTTCGGGCGTGCTGCGCACGCGCTCGGCTTTTTGCACCAGTTCGGCGCTTTGCAACTTAAGTGCTGCGGCCACATCCACAGGCGCCCGCAGGCGCTCCACGCTGAGCACCTTGACCTTGGTGCGCATGCCCATGGTGACCAGGTTCTCGAGCAAACCCGTCAGGCGAGCCTGCTTGCCCGTGGCCATGGTCGAGGCTTGCATCTGCACCTCTTGCGCACGCGCCGTCACAGGCCGTGTGCCTCGCCCCGGCTCGCGCTGAATCAGGCCTTCTTCGGCCAATTGCGACAAAGCCCGGCGCACAGTGACACGCGCCACACCAAACTGCCCCATCAAGGCCATCTCGCCTGGCAAACCGTGGTCAAAACGGCCCTCACGCAATTGCTCGCGCAGCACCAGATAAATCTGGTGGTACTTGGGCAAAGGCAGATGGGCATCCATGGATACCATCGTGAAACAGTCCCATTGTCCTGTCAATAGAACATTCAAGTCTTATGCATAGGACATTTCATCAGGGATTTCCCTTGGTTGTGGGCCATGCTTGCTGGAAATCGCGCATTCGCAGATGCTTCCTGTTACCGCGAGTAGCGCAGGATCGCGGCATCCTTTTTCACGCGTAGCGCACCCGCAAATCCCGCTTGAGCAGTTTGCCGCTCGGGTTCTTAGGCAACGCGTCGGTGAAGACCACGCGCTTGGGACACTTGAAACCGGCCATGTGTTGGGCGCAGTGCGCCACCACCGCCGCCTCATCCAAGGTCTGCCCGGCCTTGACCACGATCACCGCCGTCACCGCCTCCACCCACTTGGGGTCAGGCAGGCCAATCACCGCCACCTCGCTCACCTGCGGCAGGCGGTAGATCATCTCTTCCACTTCGCGGCTGGCCACGTTTTCTCCGCCGGACTTGATCATGTCTTTCTTGCGATCCACCACGGTGATGTAACCCTCTTCGTCGATGAGCCCCAAGTCCCCGCTGTGGAACCAGTCGCCCTCAAAAGACGCTTTGGTGCGCTCGTCGTCGTGAAAGTAGCCCAGCATCAAATGCGGCGAGCGGTGAACGATCTCACCCACCTCGCCCACGGCCACGTCTTGCATGGCGTCGTTGACCACGCGGGTCTCGACGTTGCGCACCGCCTTGCCACATGAACCCAGTTTGCGAAGCTGATCCTCCGGGCCAAGCAGGGTAGCCAGCGGCGCGATTTCGGTTTGGCCGTACAGGTTCCACAGCCGCACTTGAGGCAGGCGGGCGGCCAGCTCTTTGAGCACCTCCACCGGCATGATGGACGCGCCGTAATAGCCCTTGGCCAATTTGGCGAGTTTGCCCGCATCCATCAGAGGCGAGCGCAGCAGCGCAATCCACACCGTAGGCGGCGCAAAGAAGCTGGTGATACCGAACTTTTCGAGCATGGGCAGCAGGTTGTCGGGTGTGGGTTTGGACGTGATCACGTTGGTGCTGCCCATGTAAATGGCTGGGCCAAAAAACACGTCGAGCTGGGCGCAGTGGTACAGCGGCAGCGCATGCAAAGCCACATCAGCCTCGGCAATCTCGGCGTCGATCACACAACTGACGTATTGCCACAGCACCGCGTCGTGAGTGAGCTGTGCGCCTTTGGGGCTCGACTCGGTGCCGCTGGTGTAGACGATTTGCGCCACGTCGTAACTGCCCAATTGCACTTCGGGCAAAACATCGGTGCAAGCCGCCAGCACATCAAAGTTGTGCATGCCCGCTACCGGCTGGCTCGGGTCTTCGGAGGGCAGCCAGATGAACTGCTGCACCTGCGTGTCCAGTTTGCTGGCGGCCTGCGCCAGCTCGGCCAAGCCGCTGTCGGTGGCCAGGGTTTGGGCACCCGCGTGTCGCAAGATGTAAGCCACCTCTTCGGCCTTGAGCATGAAGTTGATCGGCACCATGACCGCGCCACGGCGAGCCAATGCAAAACGCAGCGCCGCAAAACCGTGCGAGTTGCGGGCCAGCACCGCCACCTTGTCGCCCTCAGCCACACCAATACTGGCCAAGCCTGCCGCCAAGCGCGTCACCAGCTCATCGAACTCGGCATAGGTCCAGGTCGTAGCACCGCACACGATGCCGGTCTTGGTGGGCAAACGGATGGCCGTGCGGCGCAGGGCATCGGCAATGGTCTGGCGGCGAACAGCGGGATGGATGTTGTGGGACATGGCGAAGGCTCCTGCATCGATATGATCGGAAGATTGAACATCAGACCCGCGAGATTTCCATTGGCACTTCCACCACCCTCCCCCCGAAAACTGTCACATACGCGCACCGTGGTGTACCAAGGCTTTGACCGTGAAGACGGCCTGTGGGACATCGAAGCCCAACTGACCGACGTCAAGACCTTTGATTTTGAAGTGTCCAACGAACGACCCTTTCCCGCCAACGAGCCAATCCACAACCTGAAAATTCGCGTCACCCTCGACAACAAAATGGTGATCCAGGACATCGCCACCTCCATGGACGACATCCCGCACCCCGAGTGTGTCGGTGCGCCACACGGCATGCACAAGCTCATCGGCTGCACCATGGGCCCGGGCTGGCGCAAGGTCATCAACCAACACGTGGGCGGCACCGAAGGCTGTACTCACTTGCGCGAAATGCTGTTCAACATGGCCACCGCCGCCTACCAGACCCTGCCCGCAGGCCAATGGCAGCGCCGCGAATTGGCTGGGCAGCCCCACCCCGAAATGACCCAAGCGCCTTATTTCTTGGGTCAGTGCCACAGCTGGGCCTACAACAGTCCGACGGTGCAAAGGGCGTATCCGATGTTTTTCAAGCCAAAAGCGACTGAGACACCGGGCAACTGAACAGTTTCTCGCCTGCGATAATCCCTCTCTCCCAAAGCGCACCTGCGCTTTTCTTTTTCACAGCCTCTGGATCTACACCATGAACCGCTGCACTTTGGCCCTTAGGGGGCGTGCTTTGCTTTGCCTTGACTTCATCACCTCCGTCACTGCCGTGGAGGCCGCATGAGCAAGAAGGTCTTCATCAAAACCTTTGGCTGCCAGATGAACGAGTACGACTCGGACAAGATGGCCGATGTGTTGGGCGCGGCCCAGGGCTACACCCCCACGCAGGACGTGGACGAGGCCGATCTGATTTTGTTCAACACCTGCTCGGTGCGCGAGAAGGCGCAAGAAAAAGTCTTCAGCGATCTGGGCCGGGTGCAGCACCTGAAAGCCAAGGGCGTGCTGATTGGCGTGGGCGGCTGCGTGGCCAGCCAGGAAGGCGCCGAGATCATCAAGCGTGCGCCTTATGTGGACGTGGTGTTTGGCCCGCAGACCTTGCACCGCTTGCCCGAGCTGCTGGCCGAACGCGAGCGCAAGCAGCGCCCGCAAGTCGACATCAGCTTCCCCGAGATTGAAAAGTTCGACCACCTGCCGCCCGCCAAGGTGGAAGGCGCGACCGCCTTTGTGTCGATCATGGAAGGTTGCAGCAAATACTGCAGCTATTGCGTGGTGCCCTACACCCGGGGCGAAGAAGTGTCGCGCCCCTTTGACGATGTGCTGGTCGAGGTGGCGGGCTTGGCCGCGCAGGGCGTGAAAGAGATCACGCTGCTGGGCCAAAACGTGAACGCTTACCGGGGCAAGATGGGCAACACGGCAGACATCGCCGACTTTGCCCTGCTGCTGGAATACGTGGCCGACATGCCCGGCATCGAGCGCATCCGCTACGTCACCAGCCACCCCAACGAGTTCACCCAGCGCTTGATTGACGCTTACGAGAAGATCCCGAAACTGGTGAGTCACCTGCACCTGCCGGTGCAGCACGGATCAGACAAAATTTTGATGGCCATGAAGCGCGGCTACACCGCCATGGAATACAAGAGCACGATTCGCAAGCTGCGGGCGATCCGCCCTGACATGTCGCTCAGCAGCGATTTCATCGTGGGCTTCCCCGGTGAGACCGAGGACGACTTCAACAAGATGATGAAGCTGATCACCGATGTGGGTTTTGACACGAGTTTTAGCTTCATCTTCAGCCCCCGCCCCGGCACGCCTGCAGCCAACCTGCACGACGACACGCCGCACGAAATGAAGCTGCGCCGCCTGCACCACCTGCAAGCCACCATCGAAGAGAACGTGCAGCGCATCGGCGACAGCCGCGTGGGCACGGTGCAGCGCATTTTGGTGGAGCGCCCTTCACGCAAGGACGCGACCGAGCTGGCGGGTCGCACCGAGTGCAACCGGGTGGTCAACTTCCCCGGCGGCCCCAACATGGACCGACTGATCGGTCAGATGGCCGATGTGCGCATCACCCAAGGCCTGTCGCACTCGTTGCGGGGTGAGTTGGTGATCAAGGACTGATCAAGATTCCCGGCCGACTTCGCGGATGTAGCGGCGGTAGTCGCCATGCGAAATGGCTGTGCAGCCGTCCACCGGACGGTTGTACACATAGGTCTGCACCCGCTGGCCTTGCAGTGGACCGCTAGCCACCGTGACCTCCTCGCGCCAGTATTGTGATGCTGCGCGGTCGCCGGGCACCATGTCTTCGACCCCATCGAGCCGGGCCAGGTGTGCGGCATCGACCTCATAGACTTCGCCCGTGACCAGGCCATCGCCCACAAGGAAACCGGGGTAGCGCCCCACATCGACCAATCGGCCCGCCACTTGGGCTGCGCCGACAAAACGTGCGCCCTGCATTTCGGCCTCGAGGCGCAAACCGGGCATCAAGGTGCCGTAGATGAAAAGAAGCTGTGTCATGGGCCCGATTTTGCGCCAGTGGGCACCCCCTGTCTGGCCCCAACTTGACACAGCGCATGCTGTCGCCCGTTGGCGGGGGGCCCCAGCGTTGAGGTTTAAACTGACAGCCGCACCCAGGCGGGTTAGCCCGCCCTTACCCAGCACCGATCAGTCGCGGACACCAGTCGTCCAGAGGCCTCTATGAAAGCAGAACAAAACGAACTCATCACCCGCATCGGTCCGGGCACACCCTGCGGCGCGGTCATGCGCCACTATTGGCAGCCCGTGGCGCTGGTGGACGAGTTCAACCCCGCGCTCGACCCGCGCATGGCGATTCGCCCCGTGAAGGCGGTGCGCCTATTGGGGCAGGACTTGGTGCTGTTTCGCAACGCGCTGGGCGACTATGGCTTGCTCGACCGCGACTGCCCGCACCGGGGCGCGGACCTGGCCTATGGCCGTAACGAAGGCGATGGCCTGCGCTGCCCTTTTCATGGCTGGAAGTTCGACGTGACAGGCCAGTGCATCGAAACCCCCGCCGAGCCCACCGGCAGCACACTGTGCAAGCGGGTGCGCCAACGCAGCTACCCGATCATCGAGCGCAGCGGTATTTTGTTTGGCTGGTTCGGTCCCGAAGGCCAGACCCCGCCGCCTCTGCCGGGCATCGACTCTTTCAGCGCCCCGGCCACACACACCTTTGCCTTCAAAGGGCTGTGGCATTGCAACTGGCTGCAGGCTTTTGAAGTGGGCATTGACCCGGCGCATGCGTCGTACCTGCACCGCTTCTTTAATGACGAGTCGCTCGAAGGCAGTTATGGCCGCCAGTTCCGGGGCGCGAGTGCGGGCGATGTGCAAGGCGAGCGCTGGCCGATGACGCGGGTGATGCGCGAGCTGGACCAGCCCGAGATCTCGTTTGAGCCCACCGACGCGGGCATGCGGCTGACGGCCCTGCGCCCGATCAACGAGGCGCTCACGCATGTGCGGGTGACCAACTCGCTGTTCCCGCACACTTTTGTCATTCCGCTGTCCGAGACCATGACCATCACGCAGATGCATGTGCCGGTGGACGACACACACACCTATTGGTATTCGGTGTTCACCAGCTTTGACGGCCCGGTGGACAAAGAAGCCATGCGAAACCAACGCCTGCCCTCGGTCACCCTGCCCGACTACATCCCAAAAGCGGGCAAACACAATAACTGGGGCTTCAACCCCGAAGAGCAAGTTTCGCGCACTTACCTTGGCATGGGCGAGGACGACATCAATGTGCACGACCAGTGGGCCTGCGAGAGCATGGGTGCCATCCAGGACCGCACCCGCGAACACTTAGGCACCAGCGACAAAGTGATCATGGCGAACCGGCGCATCTTGCTCAAAGCCATCGAGACGGTGCAGGCCGGGGGCTTGCCGCCTGGCTTTGCACAAGCAGCTGTGGCCAGCCAGCGCGTGGGCCCCGACACGGTGGACGGCATCGCCCCCAGCGGGCAGTGGCCACAGTGGTGGCGCGAGGCCTGCGAGGCCAAGCGCAAAGGCGCTCCGTGGGACGCCGCACTGCCTGCGCATGTGGCGACGCCAGCCGACACGAGCGCAGCATGAGCTTCGCTGAACGCTGCGGCCTGCACAGCCGCGAACGTGAAACCGCTTGCGAGCAGTTGTTGCGGCAGGTCGATGCCTCGGGCATTGAGCTCATCCGCTTGGGCTGGTGCGACCTGCATGGCGTGGTGCGCGGCAAGACCATCGTGGCTTCGCAACTGCGCAGTGCGCTGGCCAATGGCATCGGCATGGTCAGCACCTTGCTGCTCAAAGACAGCTCGGACCGCACCGCTTTCAAAGTTTTTGAGCCGGGTATCGAAGAAGCCCTGCCCGGCTTTGCTGGGGCCAGCAATTTCACGCTCATGCCCGACCCGGCCAGCTGGCATGTGCTGCCCTGGACCGAGAAAACCGGCTGGCTGCAGTGCCAGCCCTATTTCGCGGATGGGCGCATCGTGCCGCTGGATTCGCGCCATGTGCTGCAGCAAGCCGTGAAGCGCTTGGCCGAGCGCGGCTGGCAAATGCGCTGCGGGCTGGAAGTGGAGTTCCACATCTACCGCCTCAAAGACCCACTGCACGGGGCAGACCTGGACCCAAGCCATGCCGCATGGCCCGGCCCTGCGCCCGAGGTCAGCCTGATCCATCCGGGCTACAACCTGCTGACCGAAGGCTGGTTTGACCGGGCCGAAGAGCCGCTGCGCATCGTGCAGCGCACCGCCCAAGCGCTGGGCCTGCCGCTGATCTCGCTCGAAATCGAACTCGGCCCCAGCCAGGTGGAGGCTGTGTTTGACGTGAGCGATGTGCTGACGGCCGCCGACCACATGGTGCTGTTTCGCAACGCCACGCGCCAGGCCCTGCGCCGCGCCGGTTACCACGCCACTTTCATGTGCCGCCCGCCGTTTGAGCACATCATGTCGAGCGGCTGGCACCTGCACCAGTCCCTCTGCGAAACAAGCACGGGCCGCAATGTGTTCATGCGCGACGCTGCAGCGCCGGACAGCGATGCGCGTGATGCGCGGCAGGTGCTGAGCGATGTGGGCGCGTCCTGGTTGGCAGGGCTGCTTTCGCACGCGCCTGCGCTCACGGCCTTGTGCACAGCCACCAGCAATGGCTACGGCCGCTTCAGGCCCAACGCCATGGCACCGCAGTCGATTTTGTGGGGGCGTGACAACCGGGGCGCGATGCTGCGGGTCATTGGTGCGCCGGGCGACAGCGCCACCCGCATTGAAAACCGCTTGGGCGAACCCCTACCTCTACATGGCCTCACAAATCCATGCGGGGCTCGATGGCGTGAACGCCCAACTGCAAGCGCCGCCCGCCACCGAAACGCCCTACTCGCCAGGTGCGGCCACCATTCCGACCAGTCTGGCCGATGCGGTGCAGGCCCTGCAAAGTGATGCCGCGATGTGCCAAGCGCTGGGGCAAACCTTTGTGGACTACTACCGCACCATCAAACAAGCCGAGCACCAGCGCATGGCGCAGGCCGAAGATGTGCAGGAATTTCATCGCCGCGAATACTTCGGGCGCATTTGACCCACTTTTGAATCACCCCGCCCGACGGCGAAGCACAGAACATGATCACGATCCACCTGCAAGCCCACGACCCCACACAAGCGGTACACACCCTGCAAGCCCAGCCCGGACAAAGCCTGATGCAGGCGGCTGTGGATGCGAATTTGCCCGGCATCCAGGCCGACTGTGGTGGTCTGCTGACCTGCGCCACCTGCCATGTTGTGGTTCACAGCGACTGGCAGGGCAAGTTGCCGCCCATGGGCAGCGACGAAGACGGCATGCTGGCCTTCACCGCCCAGACACGTGAGGCGGGTAGCCGTCTGTCATGCCAGATTGAACTGACGCCCGAACTGGACGGCCTGCGGGTCACGCTGCCCGCAAGCCAGTACTGAATCAGCGCGGCATGCCGGGGAAGCCCCCGCCGCCGCCCATCATGCCTTTCATGGCACCCATGCGTTTCATCATTTTCATCATGCCGCCACCGGACATTTTTTTCATCATGTCCTGCATCTGCTCAAACTCCTTGAGCATGCGGTTCACGTCCTGCACCTGAACACCCGCACCCGCGGCAATGCGGCGCTTGCGGGTGGCTTTGATCAGCTCGGGTTTTTTCCGCTCTTGGGGCGTCATGCTGTGGATGATGCCTTGCTTGCGGCCGATGTCTTTTTCAACCTTGTCCATGTCCATGGAACCGGCCTTGGCGGTCAGTTGCGACGGCAGCTTGTCCATCAGGCTCGACAAACCACCCATTTGTTTCATTTGCTGGATCTGGGCCAAAAAGTCGTTAAGGTCAAAACTGCCACCGCTTTTGACCTTGGACGCCAGCTTTTGTGCAGCCTCCATGTCCACACCGGCCGTGACCTGCTCGACCAAGGCCACGATGTCGCCCATGCCCAGCACCCGGCCCGCATGGCGCTCGGCATCGAACACTTCCAGGCCGTCGATTTTTTCACTCGTACCCGCAAACTTGATGGGCACGCCCGTGATCTGGCGCACCGACAGGGCCGCACCACCGCGTGAATCGCCGTCAAGCTTGGTCAGCACAATGCCCGTCAAAGGCAAGGCGTCACTGAACGCCTTGGCGGTGTTGGCCGCGTCTTGGCCCTGCATGGCGTCGACCACAAACAGGGTTTCGACGGGTTTGAGCTCGGCGTGTAAGGCCTTGATCTCGGCCATCAAGGCTTCGTCAATTGCCAGGCGACCGGCGGTATCGACCAAGAGCACATCAAAAAAGTGCTTGCGGGCGTAATCGATGGCGGCGCGGGCGATGTCGATCGGCTTTTGGTCGGGCGAGCTGGGGAACCACTCGGCCCCGGCCTGCGCCGTCACCGTCTTGAGCTGCTCAATGGCGGCGGGGCGGTACACGTCACCCGAGACCGTCAGCACTTTCTTTTTGCGCTTTTCGATCAGGTGTTTGGCCAGCTTGGCGGTGGTGGTGGTTTTACCCGCACCTTGCAAACCCGCCATCAGGATCACGGCGGGCGGCTGCGCGGCCAGGTTGATGTCTGACACCCCTTCGCCCATGGTGGCGGCCAATTCGCGGTTGACCACACCCACCAGGGCCTGGCCGGGCTTGAGTGAGCCCATGACCTCCTGGCCCAAGGCTTTGTCTTTCACACGGGCAATGAAATCGCGCACCACCGGCAAGGCCACGTCGGCTTCGAGCAAGGCCATGCGCACCTCGCGCAGCATGTCGGCCACGTTCGATTCGGTGATGCGGGCCTGTCCGCTGAGGGTCTTGACGAGGCGTGAGAGTTTGTCGGTCAGGGCGGAGGCCATGGGGGAATCCAGAAAAATCCGGTTGAGCGTGTTGGCGAAGCCCCAGTGGCGGCGCCTGAAAGGCTAAACTCGGACCCATGATTTTAGCGAGTGCGCCTTTTTGGACGCTGCCCTTCTCAGCACTGGCCGTCTTGATCTATGCCCTACCCGCTCTGGTGCCCCGTCGCCTGAGCGATGTGCACGCACGCCGCCTGCTTTGGCTGGCCTGGGGCTTTCATGCCATCAGCTTGCTGGTGCTGCTGATGGGGCAGGTGCGTTTCGGTTTTGCCCCGGCGCTGTCGGTCACGGCCTGGCTGGTGGTCACGGCCTACATGATCGAGACCCAGTTTTTCCCCAAACTCAAGGCCCGCTGGGCCGTGGGCAGCTTGGGGGCCACCACGGTGGCCCTGGCCTGGGTGTTTCCAGGCACCTTGCTCACCACCCAGGCTTCAGCTTGGTTGCCGCTTCACTTTGCGCTGGGTTTGTCGGCCTATGGCATGTTTGCCGCAGCCGTGGTACACGCCTGGATGATGACCCGCACCGAACATGACATCCGCCTGGCCCATGAAGGCTCTAGCGGCCTTCCACTGTTGACGCTGGAGCCTTCATGGGCCAGGCGGATGTCATGTTCGGTGCGGGTCATCATCCAGGCGTGTAC
>JAKFXJ010000214.1 GCA_021731425.1 Limnohabitans sp.
GCAGCGTCAGGTACTCGCGCACCGAGACGGGCAGTTTGGCAGCGCGGAGGGTGTAAAAGAAGTCGATCAGCATGACCGGTGTTCCTCGGTTCTGGTGCGGCTCAATTGAAAGTCAAGGTGGGTGCGCACATTGGGCCATTCGCTGGCAATGATGCTGTAAACGCAGGTGTCGCGCAGTGCACCAGCGCCCAAAGGGTGGGGGTTGATCTGGTGGCTGCGCAGCACGCCGTCGAGCTTGGCCCCCAAGCGCTCAATGGCGCGGCGGCTTTGGTGGTTGAAAAAATGCGTGCGGAACTCCACCGCGATGCAGTTCAGTTGTTCGAACGCGTGGGCCAGCAGCAGGCGCTTAGCTTCGGTGTTGAGCGGGGTGCGCTGCACGCTTTGGCGGTACCAGGTGGAGCCAATTTCGACGCGGCGGTTGGCGGCATCGATGTTCATGTAAGTGGTCATGCCCACGGCTTGGTTGTTTGCCGGGTCGATCACCGCGAATGGACACATGCTGCCCTTGGCCTGTAACTGAAGGCGGCGCTCAATTTCAGCCGCCATGCCTTCGGGTGTGGGGATGGCGGTGTACCAAAGTTGCCACAACTGGCCATCCCGCACAGCCTGCACCAGCGCGTCGTGGTGCTCAGCCCGAAGGGGCTCCAGATGGACGTGTGTGCCGGTCAGGGTCACGGGCGGGGCAAAGGCGCTCATGGCTTCAGCGGTTGCGCTGGTTCATGAAGACCAGCTTTTCGAACAAGGTCACGTCTTGTTCGTTTTTGAGCAAGGCGCCCACCAGTGGCGGCACCGAGACCTTTTGGTCGGCGCTTTGCAGGGCTTCGAGCGGGATGTCTTCGGCCACCAGCAATTTCAGCCAGTCCAGCAGCTCGCTGGTCGAGGGCTTTTTCTTCAAGCCGGGCAAGCCGCGCACGTCATAAAACGTCTTGAGCGCCAGGGCCAGCAGGTCTTTTTTAAGGCTGGGAAAGTGCACATCCACGATCTGGCGCATGGTGTCCGCTTCGGGGAACTTGATGTAGTGGAAGAAGCAGCGGCGCAAGAAAGCGTCAGGCAGCTCCTTTTCGTTGTTGGAGGTGATGAACACCAGGGGCCGAGTCTTGGCCTTGATCAGCTGGCGCGTCTCGTAGCAATAAAACTCCATGCGGTCGATCTCGCGCAGCAGGTCGTTCGGGAATTCGATGTCGGCTTTGTCGATCTCGTCGATCAAGATGGCCACCGGGGTTTCCGAGGTGAAGGCCTGCCAGAGCACACCTTTGATGATGTAGTTCTCGATGTCCTTGACCTTCTCCTCACCCAGCTGGCTGTCGCGCAGGCGGCTCACGGCGTCGTATTCGTACAGGCCTTGCTGTGCTTTGGTGGTCGATTTGATGTGCCACTGCAGCAGCGGCAGGCCTAAGGCCTCAGCGACTTCTTCGGCCAGCATGGTTTTGCCGGTGCCGGGCTCGCCTTTGACTAAAAGCGGGCGTTTGAGGGTCATGGCGGCGTTCACGGCCAGCATCAAGTCCGGCGTGGCGACGTAGTTTTCGGTACCTTGGAATTTCATGGCGGCAAGTTCTCGGAAAAGGTCAAAGGGTTTGTCAGGATTATGAGGGCCAGCCCGATATAATCTGCAGTTGATTTTTATCAATCAATTGGATTGTGTAAGCAAAATGAACAAGCTGTTGACCTCGATGTTTGCCTTGGCTGTCGCTTCTGTGACCGCCTTTTCCGCCCATGCCCAAGAGATCAAGGGTGACGCCAAAGCTGGCGAGCAAAAGATTGCCATGTGCATCGGTTGCCACGGCATCAAAGGCTACCAAGCCAGTTTCCCTGAGGTTTACCGCGTGCCCATGATTTCGGGTCAAAACGCCAAGTACATCGTGTCTTCGCTCAATGCCTATAAAAAAGGTGAGCGCAAGCACCCCACCATGCGTGGTATTTCCGACACCTTGACCGAGCAGGACATGGCCGATTTGGGTGCTTACTATGAGCAACAAGCCGAGTCTGAGCCCGTGACCAAGACCCCCAAGGCACCCGACGCCAAGGTGGCTGCCTTGTTGCAAAAGGGCGCTTGCATTTCTTGCCACGGCGACAACTTCTCCAAGCCCATCGATCCGAGTTACCCCAAAATTGCAGGCCAGCACAAAGACTTCCTGTTTGTGGCGCTCAAGTCCTACAAAGTGGAAAACCAGTCCACTTGGGGCCGAAACAATGGCGTGATGGGTGGCATTGCCAAGCAGTTCTCCAACGCCGAGCTGAAGGCCATGTCGGCTTATATCGCCTCTTTGGATGGCGAGATGAAGGTGGTGCCGCAGTCGCGCTTCCGCTGATCCGGTCTTTTGGACCCCAGACAAGAAAAAACCCGCTTCGGCGGGTTTTTTGTTGCCTTTTGGCATCTCTGGTGTGTTGCGGGCCTCAGTCTTGTGTGGCGTTGCGCTGCACGCACGCAATGTAGGACTCGCCATCGGGCATTCGGCCTGAGCGCTGGCTTTCAAAAACCATGCGTCCCAAGCATTCCATGGCCTGGTGGTGCGCGTCGTGCAAGGAGTTGAGTCGGTGCGTGAGCAGTTCCACCGCTTGGCAAATGCCCCGAGGCTGGTCGATGCTGCATTGTTCGCTGATGGACAGGTGCATGGACAAATGCAAAAAAGGGTTTTCCCGGTTGGGGTCCACTTGGTGCATGTTGGCCAGTGCCGCGTCCACATCCGACAATTCCGCGTGGTATTCGGGATGTTCGTCGATCCACTGGCTGACCAGCATTTCCATGGGTTCGAGCGCGGCGGCAGTGCGGGCTTTGGCGTAAACACCACAAAAAAAACGCCGGACATCGGCTTGTGAGGGTTGTATCAGCATGTGGTGGATTGTCTCTTAAGTGTTTGTTGTCTTTTTTGGGCTTTGTTGTTGGCTGTGCTTTGGGAGTGAGAGGCCGGGGTGCGGGGGAGGGCGTCTTGCGTAGGGTTCAAAACGCGACGGGGCACATATCACCAGCAACCGAGCAAGGCGGGACGGTGGCGCTGGTCGGGCGATGTGGCAAAGCGAAGCGCCTCTGAGCCCGGCCAGCGCCGCCGTCCCGCCTTGCGGACAGACACCAGGCGTCTCTTCACGCTGCAGGCGTGAAACGGTCACCCCAGCTCGCAAAGCGCCCCTAGAATGTCAAAGAACAACCCTTGTGCATGCAATATAATGCACAATCAACACCTTCAAGAGACCAGCAACATGAACCAAGCCTACATTTGCGACGCGATCCGGACCCCTTTTGGCCGCTACGGCGGTGCACTCTCCAGCGTGCGTACCGACGACCTGGGCGCGGTGCCCCTGCGTGCCCTGATGGCCCGCAACCCCAATGTGGACTGGGCCGCTGTGACCGATGTGCTGTACGGCTGCGCCAACCAGGCCGGTGAAGACAACCGCAACGTCGCCCACATGGCCAGCTTGCTGGCCGGATTGCCCATCGACGTGCCCGGTGCCACCATCAACCGCCTGTGCGGCTCGGGTTTGGATGCCATTGGTACGGCCGCACGCGCCATCAAAGCCGGTGAAGCCGGTCTGATGATTGCCGGTGGTGTGGAAAGCATGAGCCGCGCCCCGTTTGTGATGCCCAAGGCCGAGAGTGCCTTCAGCCGCAACAACGCGGTGTACGACACCACCATTGGCTGGCGCTTTGTCAACAAACTGATGAAAGCCCAATACGGCGTGGACTCGATGCCCGAGACGGCTGAGAACGTGGCCACCGACTACAAGATCGAGCGCGAAGCGCAAGACCTGATGGCCTACAACAGCCAGCTGCGTGCGGTGGCCGCCATCAAGGCCGGTCACCTGGCCCGCGAGATTGTGGGCGTGAGCATTCCGCAGAAAAAGGGCGATGCGATCATCGTAGACACCGACGAACACCCCCGCGAAACCAGCCTGGAAGCGCTGGCCAAGCTCAAAGGCGTGGTGCGCCCTGACGGCACGGTGACCGCGGGCAATGCCTCGGGCGTGAACGATGGCGCGTGCGCCTTGCTGCTGGCCGACGAAGCCACCGCAGCCAAAAACGGCTTGACCCCCAAAGCCCGCATTGTGGGCATGGCGACGGCGGGCGTGGCCCCACGCGTCATGGGCATTGGCCCCGCGCCTGCGACGCTCAAGGTGCTGGCGCAAACCGGCTTGACCATCTACCACATGGACGTGATCGAGCTGAACGAAGCTTTTGCTGCGCAAGGCCTGGCCGTGATGCGCATGTTGGGCCTGAAAGACGACGATGCCCGCGTGAACGCCTGGGGCGGCGCCATTGCGCTGGGTCACCCACTTGGTGCATCCGGTGCCCGTTTGGCCACCACCGCCATCAACCGCCTGCAACAAACTGCAGGCCGCTACGCGCTGTGCACCATGTGCATCGGTGTGGGGCAGGGCATTGCGCTGATCATTGAGCGCGTTTGATCAAAACCCAAAATAGTTGGCTCAAGCCATGACGCCTGTGCGCACTTACCAGGCCCAACCGGTGGCGCCGCGACTTAGGCTGCCGCCTGGTGCATGCGATGCACATGTCCATGTGTTTGGCCCGCCCGAGCTCTATCCCTACAGCCCTTCGCGCCAAATCACACCCGTCCCTGCAACGCGAGACACATTGTTTGCCTTGCATCGAACGCTTGGCATTGAACGTTGCGTGATTGTGCAATCCATGGTGCATGGTTTGGATAACCGTGTGGTTGAGGTCGCCATCGCAGAAGGTGGTGGGCGTTATTTGGGCGTGGCTCTTGTGCGGGTGGATGTGCCCGACGCAGAGTTGGCGCGTTTGGCGCAGCGGGGAATGCGCGGTGTGCGGTTTAACTTCATGGGTGATTTGGGCGCGGGGGCTGACGTGCGCGATGTGATCGCCATGACCCCACGACTGGCGGCCCATGGCTTGCACTTGCAGGTGCATTTTGAGTCGGAGTTGGTGCACGAACTGGGCCCATGGCTGGTGCAAAGCAAAGTGCCGGTGGTGATCGATCACATGGGGCGTGTGGATGCCCGCTTGGGTGAGCACCATGTTGATTTCCAAGCCCTGATGCGACTGCTGGATGCCCCCAATTTTTGGGTCAAGCTCAGTGGCATTGATCGGATTGATGCCCACGCCGAACCCCATCAGCGTTACACCCGGGGGGTGTTTTTGGCACAGCAGCTGTGGCGCCATCATGCCGATCGCTGTATCTGGGGCAGTGACTGGCCGCATCCCCATCACACCCATATTCCGGATGATGCGGCGCTTGTGGATGCGATTGCGCAGATCGTGCCCGATGAAGCGGGTCGGCAGGCCTTACTGGTGGATAACCCCCAGCGTTTGTACCGGTTTGTGTGACTTCGCAGTTTCAGGCAACAGTCTTCGCATAGACCCCAGGAGGGTCCGGCCACCAGCCCCTTCGGGGGCTTTTTTGTGCCTGCTCGAGTTCTTCTGCAGTGACGCCGATTTCGAGGCGCAAGAGCGCAGCGCCCATGGCTTTTCCCAGGTTGTCGAGGCGCAGGTTGCGTGCGCCGCCGCCTTGCAAAGCGCCGTGCAGCACGAACTTCATGGCCAGAATGTTGGGCAAAGGCCAGGCGTCCACCTGCCCCGGCAACCAGGGCGCAAAGTGCGCTTGCACTTTGGCGGCCGTCACTTCGCGTTCCAAGAGGCGATAGCCCGCTTCGTTCCATGCGAATAGGCCAAAGTCCACCCAATCGGCTTTGTCGCCGCTGCGGGCGTGGGCGATGCGGGCCAAGGGAATTTTCAAAAGTGTTGTGGTCATGCGCCGGGCTCCAAAATCTCAACACGGGCTTGAACACGGTCACGCGGGATCAAGGTGGGCCAAATGCCCAGCAAGGCGCTCGAGGCGTTCAAGCCCTGAAAGCCGCAGGTGTAGGCCGGGCCACTCAAAGCCATCCAAGGGAACAATCGGCCAAAGCCATCGGCCACCGCTTTGGAGCGGGTGCGCAAGACCATGCGCACCCAGATCTCAGCGCGTTCGTTCAACTCGGCCGCATGCGGCAAGGGGGCCAGCGTGCCGTGCGCCGAATTCAGCCCGGGGTGTTCCACAAACAGCTCGTCAAAAGGCATTTGGCGCTCTTTGAGTTGGCAGCGGATCATGCTTTCTGCCGCCTGCACCTTGTCCCACGCATCGGGCCAGGAAAAGCCCCAGCTGATCTCGGCCTTGAAGCCATCCTGAAAACCGGCCACCACTTTGAGCTGATCGGTGGGGGCGCTGCTTTGGGCACCGGTCAGGCGCACGCGGTGCTGGCCCTCGTCGTGCAGCTGGATCTGGCCCATGTCGAGCACCACATCGGGCGAAAAATACGCATGCGGGTTGTGCACCTCGTACAGCAGCTGCTGGCGCACGGTGTCGAAGTTGACCAGGCCGCCTGTGTCCGGGGCTTTGGTGATGAAAGCTGTGCCGTCGGGCCAGACCTCGGCAATCGGGTAGCCGATGTGCGCCAAGTCCGGGATGTTTTGCCAGCTGCCTTGGCTGCCAAAGTTGCCGCCGCTGCCCTGGCCCGAGCATTCGAGCAGGTGCCCCACCGTCAGGCCCTGTGCCAGTCGGTAGAAATCTTCGGGGGTGGCCGCATCGGCCAGCTTCCAGCCCAGCGCGTGCACCAGCGGGCCCAGAAACAGCGCGGCATCAGCCACGCGTCCGGTGATCACGATGTCGGCCCCTTGGCCCAGCGCGTCCACGATGGGCTGTGCGCCCAGATAGGCGTTGCCAAACACCAAGCGCTCGCGCACGCTGGCCACGTCGGCGCCGTTCATCATGTGGTCAAAACGCTCGCCGGGTGCTTGCAGTTGGGCAAGCACATCGTCACCACTCACCACCGCAATGCGCGGGTGCCAGCCCGCGGTGGCCAAGGCTTTTTGCACCGCCTGCGCCGCACCCATGGGGTTGAGGCCCCCCGCGTTGCAGACAAATCTGACGCCTCGCGGCTGCATCAAAGGCCACAGGCGCAAAAGCATGGGCACCACATCCCGGGCGTAGCCCAAAGAAGGGTCTCGCTGGCGGTCTTTTTGCAAGATGGCCAGCGTCAATTCGGCCAAGTGGTCGCTGGCAATGAACTGCACTTGGCCGCGTTCGATGCTGGCCACCACAGGCTCCCAGTTGTCCCCGTAGAACCCGAGTCCGGATCCGATGCGTATGGCATTTGTCATTAAGGGATATTGAAGCCTTGAGAGTGAGTTCGAATGGGGGACAACCCCTAGGGAAAGTCTCGTGTAAGACATGCACAATCGCACGGTCGTTCGCAAATGCTTTGTCCGGTGCTGAATCAGTGTCTGGCCAAGCCCCGTGAACCCGGCTCGACAGAACAAAGAGGAGACAGGTGTGCAATTGCTGCAACTGCTGATCAGCGGTGTGGCCCAGGGTTGTATTTATGGACTCATTGCCCTGGGTTTTGTGCTGATTTACAAGGCCACCGAAACGGTGAGCTTTGCCCAGGGTGACCTGATGATGGTGGGGGCTTTTTCGGGCCTGGCTGCCATGACCCTTTTGGGCTTCCCGTTCTGGATTGCGGTGCCAGCGGCCATCGTGGCCATGGGTATTTTTGGCGTTTTGCTTGAGCGCTTGGTGATTCGCCCCATCCTCGGGCAACCGGCTTTTTCCATCGTCATGCTGACCATTGGTGTGGGCTATGTGCTGCGCGGCCTGATCACCATGATTCCCGATGTGGGCACCGACACCCACACCATGCCCGTGCCCTATGCGGGTGAAGTCTTGCGACTGGGCGGCTTGGTGATCGCGGCCGAGCAAATGGTGGTGATCGGCGCCACCGGCATCTTGTGCCTGGGCCTGTTTGCCATGTTCAAGTACAGCAAGCTGGGCATCGCCATGCAGGCGGCCTCGCAAAACCAGTTGGCCGCTTATTACATGGGCATTCCAGTCAAGCGCATCAACGGCCTGGTCTGGGGCCTGGCGGCCGGTGTGGCGGCAGTGGCCGGTCTGCTTTTGGCGCCCATCACCTTTGTGCACGCCAACATGGGCTTCATTGGCCTCAAAGCGTTTCCCGCTGCGGTGGTGGGCGGCTTTGGCAGTTTGCCCGGTGCCATTGTGGGCGGCTTGGTGATCGGCATCGTTGAGTCGCTCTCGGGCTTTTATCTGCCCGAAGGCTTTAAGGACATCGCGCCCTATATCGTGGTGTTGCTCATGCTGGTGATCAAGCCCAATGGCTTGTTCGGCGAGCAACTGCGCAAGAAAGTCTGAGGCTCCGGCATGCGTTTCATCTTCAAAACCGAATACAACCAGGACATCACACTGGCCAAACACGGCGGCCATGTGTTCTGGTACAGCTTGCTTGCCATCTTTTTGGTGGTGGCACCCTGGGCCGTGCCCGAGTACTGGCTGGCGCAGCTGACCTTTGTGCTGATCTACGCGGTGGTGGGCTTGGGCCTGATGCTGCTGGCGGGTTTCACCGGCCTGTTCTCTTTGGGGCATGCCGCATTTTTGGGCGTGGGGGCCTACACCCAGGCCGTCATGGTCAATGCGGGGGTGCCTTTTCCGCTGGCGCTGGTGTGTGCGGGCGTGTTCTCTGCCATAGCGGGTGTGATCGTGGGCCTGCCTGCGCTGCGCGTCAAAGGCATCTACCTGGGCATGGCCACGCTGGCTTTTGGCTTCATTGTCGAAGAGGGCATGGCCCGCTGGGAAAGTGTCACCGGCGGCAACGCTGGCCTGATGGTCACCTACCCCAAGTTGGGTGGCTGGACACTGGACAGCACCGAAGAGTTTTACTTCCTCTGTCTGCTGGTGACGGTGGGGGCCACGCTGGCCATCGTCAACCTGCTGCGTTCGTCCACGGGTCGTGCCTTTGTGGCCATCCGCGACTCCGAAATTTCGGCGCAAAGCATGGGCATCCACCTGGCGCGTTACAAGACCTTGTCTTTTGCCTTGTCGGCCGCTCTGGCGGGCATTGGCGGCGCTTTGTACGCGCACAAAATCCAGTTCCTCTCACCCGAGCAGTTCAGCATCATCCAGTCGATTGACTTGCTCTTGATGGTGGTGATTGGTGGCTTGGGCTCAATCCACGGTGCGTTTTTGGGCGCGATTTTCCTGATCGTGATGCCGCAACTGATTGCGCTGGGCAAAGACTTTTTGCCAGCCGCCATTGGTGGTGCAGCTGGCTTGCAGGGCACGGTCTACGGCATGGTGCTGATCGCCTTTGTGCTGTTTGAGCCCATGGGCCTGTATGGCCGCTGGCTCAAGGTGCGCACCTGGTTCCAGCTGTTCCCGTTTTACCGCCGTGGCCTGTTCAAGCGCCAGAAATCGTTCCAGAAATCGGACCGCCTGAAATGAACGCAGACATCCTTTTATCCGCTCAAGACCTGAGCGTGCGCTTTGGCGGTGTGCTGGCCGTGAACAAGGTCAGCTTCGACGTCAAACGCGGTGAGGTCTTCACCCTGATCGGCCCCAACGGTGCGGGCAAAACCACCGTGTTCAACCTGATCAGCCGCATCTACACACCCACCACGGGTGTGATCGATTTCGCCGGGCCGCAAGGCACGCTGCGTCTGACCGACCAGCAGCCCCACCAAATTGCCAGTTTGGGCATTGCCCGCACGTTTCAGAACATTGAATTGTTCGAGCACGCCACCGTGCTGCAAAACCTGCTGATTGGCCGCCACACGCACCGCAAGACGGGCGTCTGGAGCGAGATGTTCTTCAGCGGTAAAACCCGCGCGGCCGAGATCGAGGCGCGTGAAAAGGTCGAAGAGGTCATCGATTTTCTGGACCTGCAACACCACCGCGATTCGATGGTGGCGGGCCTGCCTTACGGCGTGCGCAAAGTGGTCGAGTTGGCACGGGCCTTGTGCACCGAGCCGAAATTGCTGCTGCTCGACGAGCCTTCATCGGGCCTGAACGTCGAAGAAACCGACGACATGGCTTTTTGGATTTCGGACATCAAGAACGAGCTGGGCATCACCGTGCTCATGGTCGAGCACGACATGAGCTTGGTGTCCAAAGTGTCTGACCGTGTGTTGGCCATGAGCCAGGGCGAAGAACTCGCCACCGGCACGCCCAGCCAGGTGCAAAGTGACCCGGGTGTGATCGAGGCCTATTTGGGCTCGGTCGACGATGTGTCCAGCCTGCGCCGCGAAAACTATGTGCCCGTAGGTGCCGCATGAGCGCAGCCAACCCGATTCTGAACGCGGCTGCTGAGCCCCTTGCAGACAACGTGATGCTCAAGCTGCTCAACGTCGAAAGCGCTTACGGTCCGATCAAGGCCATCCGTGGCGTGAGCCTGCAAGTGCGCCAAGGCGAGATCGCCACCGTGCTCGGCTCCAACGGCGCGGGCAAGACCACCATCCTCAAAACCATCAGTGGCATCATCGACCCGCGCAAGGGCTCGATCGAGTTCAAGGGCCAGAGCATCACCGCGCAAGACCCGGCCATCATCGTGCAGCGTGGCCTGATGCATGTGCCCGAAGGCCGCGAGGTGTTTCCGTTGCTGTCGATTCGCGACAACCTGCTCATGGGCGCCTTCACCCGTAACGACCGTGATGGTGTGGCCCGAGATATGGAAGCCGTGTACAACTACTTCCCCATCCTGCGTGAGCGGGCTGCGCAAGACGCGGGCTTGCTCTCGGGCGGGCAGCAGCAGATGCTGGCCATCAGCCGCGCCCTTATGGCCAACCCCGATTTGATCTTGCTGGACGAGCCCAGTCTGGGCCTGTCGCCCAAGCTGACCAAAGAGATTTTTGAAATCGTGGTGCGCATCAACCGCGAGCGCGGCACCACCATTTTGTTAGTGGAGCAAAACGCCAACATGGCACTCAACGCTTCGGACTACGGCTATGTGCTGGAAAACGGCCGCATCGTCATGGAAGACAGCTGCGCCCGTTTGCGAGAAAAGGACGACATCAAGGAGTTCTACTTGGGCATGAAGGAAGAGGGCGTGCGAGCCGATCGCCGCTGGAAAAAGAAGAAAACCTGGAGATAAGACATGAGCCAACTCTGGGACACCTCCGGCATTGCGCCGCAAAAAAATGTCGTCATGGCGGGCGAGACCATCCCCGCCATCTTCTGGAGCGCTGTGGCCGCACGCGGCCCCAACGTTTGGATGCGCCAAAAAGACCTGGGCATCTGGCGCAGCTGGACCTGGAACGAGACCGCACAAGCCGTTCGCGAAATCGGCCACGGCCTGATGGCGCTGGGTTTTGAGGCGCGTCACACGGCCTCCATCTTGGCCAACACCAACATCGAGTGGGTGCTGTGCGATTTGGCCGTGCTGAGTGCGGGTGGCGTATCCAACGGCATTTACCCGACCGATGCGGCCGAGCAGGTGCACTACCTGTGCGAAGACTCGGGCACCCGCGTGCTGTTTGTCGAAGACGACGAGCAACTCGACAAGGCCCTGGCTGTGCGCGAGACCCTGCCCTTATTGCAAAAAATCGTGGTGTTCGACATGGACGGTTTGCGCGACTTCCACGACCCGATGGTGATCAGCTTGAAACAGCTGCAAGCCTTGGGCCGCGAACACGCCCAGCAACACCCCGACATGCTCACGCAGCGCAGCGCTGCTTGCAAACCGGAAGATTTGGCCATCTTGGTCTACACCTCGGGCACCACTGGCAAGCCCAAAGGCGGCATGCACAGCCACCACGGACTGGTTTACACCGTGCGCGGCTACAACACGCTGATTGCCCGCGACGAGCGCGACGAGTGCATGTGCTTTTTGCCCTTGTGCCACATCGCCGAGCGCATGGGCGGCGAATTTTTCTCGATGTACACCGGGGCCAAACTCAACTTTGTCGAGAACCCCGAAACGGTGCCCGAAAACGTGCGCGAAATCGCGCCCACTGTGTTCACCGCCGTGCCCCGTGTGTGGGAAAAGTTTTATTCAGGCGTGATGATCGCGCTCAAGGAAGCGGGCGGCTTGCAGCAAGCGGTGTATGGCTGGTCCATTGGCGTGGGCCACCAAGTCGCTGATTTGGTGCTGGCGCAAAAGCCGGTGCCTGGTAGCCTCAAGCTGCGCTTTCATGTGGCGCGTTTGTTGGCGCTCAACAACGTGCGCAAGATGATCGGCATCCACCGTGCACGCTTTTTGGTGACGGGCGCGGCACCGATTTCCCCCGATCTGGTGCGTTGGTATTTGGCGCTGGGCTTGCCCATGCTCGAAGTCTGGGGCATGACCGAGACCTGCGGTGCGGCCACGGGCGTGCCCGCTGACCGCATCAAGCCCGGCTCGATTGGCCCGGCTGCCGAGTACAACGAGATGCGCCTGGACCCGGTCACCAGCGAGATTTTGGTGCGTGGCCCCAATGTGTTCATGGGTTACCTGAATTTGCCCGAGAAAACCGCCGAGACCATCGATGCTGACGGCTGGCTGCACACGGGCGACGTGGGCGTGGTGGACGAGGAAGGGTTTTTCCGCATCACCGATCGCATGAAAGACATCATCATCACAGCTGGGGGCAAGAACATCACCCCGAGCGAATTGGAAAACGAACTGAAATTCTCGCCTTATGTCACCGATGCGGTGGTGATTGGCGACAAACGGCCCTATTTGACAGTGATCATCATGATCGACCAGGAAAACGTGGAGAAATACGCTCAGGACAACGACGTGCCCTTCTCCAACTACGCCAGCCTCACGCACAGCACAGAGGTGCAGGGTTTGATCCAGGCCGAAGTGGACCGTGTGAACAAGAAGTTTGCCCGCGTCGAGCAAATCAAGAAATTCTGGCTGCTCGACACGCAGCTGAGTGCCGAAGACGAAGAACTGACACCGACCATGAAGCTCAAACGCAAATTGGTCGAAAAGAAATATGCGCCCCAGATCGAGGCGATGTACCGCTGATTCAACTTACCCTTTTCTACAACAGGAGACCTGCAACATGAAAATCAAACTCAGCCTCATCGCCGCTGCGATGGCCCTGACCGCTGGCGCGGCCATGGCCCAGACGCAAGGCGTGTCCAAAACCGAAATCACGCTCGGCTCTATTCAGGATTTGTCGGGCCCACTGGCTGGCTTTGGCAAGCAGGTGCGCCTGGGCATGATGCTGCGCGTGGATGAAGCCAACGAGCAAGGCGGCATCAATGGCCGCAAGTTCAAGTTGCTGGTCGAAGACTCGGCTTATGACCCCCGTCGCGCCGTGTTGGCTGCGCAAAAGCTGGTCAACCAGGACAAGATTTTTGCCATGATTGGCCACATCGGCACTGCGCAAAACATGGCCGCCATGCCGGTGCAGTTTCAGAAGAACGTGATCAACTTCTTCCCCGTCACGGCCGCGCGTGAAATGTACGAGCCTTTCCACAAGCTCAAGTACTCGTTTGCCGCCACCTACTACGACCAGATGCGTTTGGGTTTGCCGATTCTGGTGAAGGAAAAGAACGCCAAGCAAATCTGTGCGATGCACCAAGACGATGAATTCGGTCTGGAGGTGTTCCGTGGCGCCGAAGAGGGCCTCAAGAGCATGGGCATGAAGTTCGCCGAAGTCACCACCTACAAACGCGGCGCGACCGACTTTGCATCTCAGATGCAAAAACTGGCTTCTTCCAAGTGCGACTTCGTGGTCATGGGCACCATCATCCGTGAAACGATTGGTGGCATTGCGACCGCTCGCCGCCTGGGCTTCAATCCCACTTTCCTGGGCTCCAGCGCTGCTTACACCGACCTGATCCACAAGTTGGGTGGTCCTGCCATGAATGGTTTCTACGCCACCATGTCCACCCAGCACCCCTATCTGGACGAGGCCGCACAGCCTATCCGTTTCTGGGCCAACAAGTACAAGACCAAGTTCAACGAAGACCCGACCGTGTTCTCGGTCTACGGTTACAACGCCATTGATTCGTTCATGCGTGCGGTTGAGAAATCAGGTGCCAATGTGACCACCGAGAGCATCATCAAGGCCATGGACACCATGGTGATTCCACCCGATATTTTCGGCACTGGCGAGATGACCTTCAGCCCGACCAAGCGTCTGGGCAGCAACGCGTCTCGCATGTCGCAGATCACCGATGGCCGCTGGAAAGTGACCTCGGCCTACTTCAGCGACAAGAAGTAAAGCCAGCAGCAACTGCTGCTTTTTTGAAACCGCCTGAACCCGCAAGGGTCAGGCGGTTTTTTCATGGGCACAAAGAAATTTGGGGCAGAAAATTTCAGCAAAATACTCTCTTTTTTGCGAAGTAAAAAGCCATTTAAATCAGCAAAAAATTGATTCTTCTGCCATAGACTTCAAACCCTCTACCGGCTTGTCGTGCACACAAGGTGCCGACCCGGAGCTTTGAATCTACACATCAAGAATTGAAAGGTCTTCATGGAAACCGTCGCCCCCCTTTGGTTATGGGCCACCTTTGTGGCCATCGTGCTGGTGTCTTTGTTTGTTGATTTTGTGGTGCTCAAAAAGCAGGGCGCTCACGACATCGGTGTCAAGGAAGCGCTCAACTGGTCACTCATTTGGATCGCTTTGAGCTTTCTGTTCAATGGCCTGTTTTGGTGGGCCATCAAGGACACCACGGGTTCGGTGGAGATGGCAAACACCAAGTCGCTCGAGTTTTTGACCGGTTATCTGATCGAGAAATCACTCGCAGTCGACAACATTTTTGTCTTCCTGATGATCTTCACTTACTTTGCTGTGCCCACTCAGTTCCAAAAGCGTGTGCTCATGATCGGCATCATCGGTGCCATCGTGCTGCGCACCGTGATGATTTTGGTCGGTGGGTGGTTGCTTGCCGAGTTCCACTGGGTGCTTTACGTGTTCGGCGCGTTTCTGATCCTCACCGGTGTGAAGATGTGGTGGGCTGCTGGCAAAGAACCTGATCTGGAAGACAACCCGGCGCTCAAGCTGCTGCGCAAGGTCTTGCCCGTCAGCAAAAACTACGACGGTGAAAACTTCTGGACGGTGGAGAACGGCAAGAAGATCGCCACCCCGCTGTTCATGGTCATTTGTTTGATCGCCTTGACCGACGTGATCTTTGCGGTGGATTCCATCCCTGCGATTTTTGCGATCACTTCGGACCCCTTCATTGTGCTCACCAGCAACGTGTTTGCGATCTTGGGTTTGCGTGCCATGTACTTCCTGCTGGCCGCAGTGGCCAACAAGTTCCACCTGCTCAACTACGGCCTGGCCGTGATCCTGGTGTTCATCGGCACGAAGATGTGTTTGATCGATGTGTTCAAGATTCCAGTGGGTGTTTCGCTGGGTGTGGTGGTGGGCATCTTGGCCGCGACCATGCTGCTGAGTGTCCGCTCGGCCAAAGCCTGACGCGCTGCGCACTTGAAGAAGCCTCCAGGGTCACAAGCCCTGGGGGCTTTTTGACGTCTGAAGCGGATCACTCAAGTGGCCACATCACTGCCCTGCAAGAGCCTTTGCACGAGTGGGTGCTGCACTTTCTTTTCGGTGCCGATGGCAAAGAAGTTTTCCTTCACCCCTTCGCAAGGACCCAGGCGCTGCACATCGTAGTGCGCCAGCAGTTCGTCGTGCACCCATTCCGCAGCAGGGAACACGCCCATGCCACTTTCGCCAAAGGTTTTGAGCAAGGCACTGTCTTCGAACTCGCCCACGATGCGCGGGCGGATGCCATGCTGTTCAAACCAGTGGTCCAGCCGAGCACGCACCGCGGTGTGTCCGGTGGGCAGCAGCACGGGCACATCGGCCAGGCTGGCCGGAAATTTCTTTTTGGCCGATTTGACCAAGGCGGCTGTGCCATACCAGGACACGGGGGAGGTGCCCAGGGCATGGTTGTAGAGCTTGATGTTGGCGTTGCCCGGTGCGGGCCGGTCCGACAGCACCACATCCAGGCGGTGCAGGGCCAGGTCGCCCAGCAGGTCGTCGAACTCGCCTTCGTGGCAGAGCAAGCGCAAATGGGGCTCGCCCATGACCGGTTGCATCAGGCGGCGCACCACCAGTTTGGGCAGGCCGTCCGAAATGCCTGCAGCCAGCCGCACGGTGGGTGAACTCACCGCATCCCGCACCATCGCAGGCAGGTTTTCGCCCAGCTGGAAAATCTGGTCCGCTTGTTGCATGGCGGCCAGCCCCGCATCGGTCAGCACCAGGCCGCGACCGGCCGGTTTGAGCAGGGCATAGCCCAAAGACCGCTCGAGCTCCCGCACCTGGGCACTCACGGTTTGCACCGCCATGTCGAGCTTGTCGGCCGCCCGGGTGATGCCGCCTTCCTTGGCCACAACCCAGAAGTAGTACAGGTGCTTGTAGTTGAAGGTGGTTCGCATGTTGAGTATTTCCAAGAGGGTGGATGGCCCATTATCTTGTTTTTCAGGATGAAAAGCGTGAGCCAAACGCGGTCCACCCAAGCCTTGTGCCGCCAATAACTCAGGCGATTTCCTTCCTCAAATTCGCATGAGGCAGGGGTCGTGCGCGAGGCCTGTCCGACAAGTCTGTCGTGAGAAGTCTTTTGCAAGGTCTGTCGCCTAGAGGCCAGCGGACTTGTGAGGGGGCGGTTAGATTGGGGATCAGCACAAAGAATGGCACACCATGAACCTCCTGATTGCACTGCGCCCGGGCTTGCCCATCTTGATCGGCGCTGCGCTGATGCTGTCGGTCAGTATGGGCTTGCGGCAAAGCCTGGGCGTGTTCATGCCAGCCCTGACCCAAGACATCGGCATTTCGGTGTCCCAGTTCACGCTGGCCATTGCGGTGCAAAACCTGGCCTGGGGTTTTCTGCAGCCCTTTGCGGGGGCTTTGGCCGTGCGCATCGGTTATCGGCCGCTCATGATGACCGGCGCCGTGTTGTACCTGGGGGGCATGACGATGTTGTGCCTGGCGCAAGGCTTGCTGGGCGTGATTCTGGGCGCAGGGTTGGCGATTGGCGCGGCGATGGCCTGCAACGGATCGGCCATTGCCATGGCGGTGGCTTCGCGGCCTGTGCCGCCTGCCTTGCGAAGCACGGTGCTGGGCATCGTGTCCGCCGCAGGTTCTTTGGGGGCCTTGATGGCGGCGCCCATCGGCCAGTTGCTGTCACAGGCGCATGGCTGGCGCGTGGGGGTAGGCGGTTTTGTCATCATGGCCCTGATCATCTTGCCTGCCGCATGGTATGCCGGGCGGGTGGACGCCCTGCCGGTGCCCCCTTCACCACTGGGCGAAAAAGACAAAGCGGTCGACATGGCGCGGTTGGCCTTGAAGCATCCGCCCTTTGCGGTGATGACCGTGGCCTATTTTGTCTGCGGCATGCAGCTGGTTTTCTTGACCACGCATTTGCCCGCCTATTTGGATTTGTGCGGCATGGACCCGATGCTCAGCGCCCAAGCGCTGGGCATGATTGGGGGCTTTAATGTGCTGGGCAGCTTGTTTTTTGGCTGGGCGGGTGGGCGTTACAACAAGCTCTTGTTGCTGGGAGGCATTTATGTGCTGCGCTCCTTCGGTCTGGCCTGGTATTTCCTTTCGGTGCCAACGCCAGGCAGCACCTTGGTTTTTGCGGCCATCATGGGCTTTTTGTGGCTGGGTGTGGCCCCTCTTGTGACAGGTTATATCGGTGAAACCTTTGGCCTGCGTTGGCAAGCCATGCTCGGCGGCATCGCCTTCATGAGCCACCAGCTGGGCAGTTTCTTTGGGGCTTTGGGTGGCGGGCTGGTGTTCGATGCGATGGGTTCGTACAACCGGGCTGTGCAAGTGGGGGTGTTGTTGGGGCTGTTGGCGGGCATGCTGCAAATGGCTTTTGCGCTGCGTGCCGAGTTACCACCGGGACAGCCCAGAACGGCCTGACGCCAAGCTCGAGCCACGGCTCAAACACCCAGCTGCTTGGCCGCCAGCTCTTTCATGATTTCTTCGGCACCACCACCAATCATCATCACCTTGACCTCGCGGTAAACCCGCTCGCTCACGGTGCCGCGCATGAAGCCCATGCCGCCCAGCATCTGCACGGCGGCATCGGCGCAAAACTGCATGGTCTGGGTGGCGTGGTTTTTGAGCAGGCACACCTGCGCCACCCACTCGGCACCGGTCTGGCCCGCATCGGCTTGCTGCGTCACCGCATCCACCCAAGCTTGGGTGGACAAGATGCGCATCTGCATGTCCATGAGTTTGTGGCGAATCACTTGTCGCTCGATCAAGGCCGCGCCAAAGGTCTGGCGTTGGCGGCTCCAAGCCAGCGCTTCGTCAAAGCAAGCCTGTGCAAAGCCCAGCGCCATGGCCGACATGGCCAGGCGTTCGCCGTTGAAGTTGCCCATGATCATCTTGAAGCCTGCACCTTCCTCACCCAGCCGATACCGCTGGGGCACCCGCACACCGTCAAAACGCAGCTGCGCCGTGTCGGAGCTGTGCCAGCCCATCTTGTGCAGCCGTGTGCGTGTGATGCCCGGCGTGTCGCCCGGCACCACCACCATCGAGATGCCGCTGGCCCCTTTTCTGGCGGGGTCGGTGCGCACCGCCAGCGTGATCCAGTCGGCCCGCAGGCCGGAGGTGATGAAGGTCTTTTCGCCGTCGATCACATAGTCGGCGCCATCGGCACGGGCCGTGGTACGCAGGCTGGCCACGTCCGAGCCACCGCCCGGCTCGGTGATGGCCAGCGCCGCGATGCGCTCGCCGCGCAACACAGGCG
>JAKFXJ010000189.1 GCA_021731425.1 Limnohabitans sp.
AATTACATCGAGATGTTCTACAACCCCAAGCGTCGCCACAACACGTCTGGCGGCGTTTCTCCGGTAGAGTTCGAAAAACGCCAATCCCAACGGCTCGGAAGTGTCTAGTAGATCCGGGTCGATTCAGGCGCCCCGGGTGAAAGCCGTGATGATTTCTTGTTTTTCGCTTTCTCCGCTCATGAAAACGATGGGCGTCTTGCGTCCGAGGCTTTCCAGCATTTGCTGCAAATCCAGTCCGCTCGAGTGCGGCATGTGCATGTCCAGAAGCAGCACGGCGGGCGAGATTGGGGTGGACCTGCTCAGAAATAATTCAGGACTGCTGAAGGTGTCGACGGTGTACCCCATCAATTCAAGGAGGTTTCGCAAGAAATACAGCATGTCCGCGTTGTCATCCACGACATAGACGTGCCCAAGAGAAACACTCATCTGAGAAAACCACTGCTTTTTGTGAAGATGTCTAAATTTAACAAAAACAGTTTAACTTTCTATGACCCAATTGGGTCATAGAAATGGGCTGCAGGGGCTTATCCTTCAAGAGATCGACATCAAACCCTTATGTTGAATCACTGTGAGCAATCGGAGTGCTGGCCCCCCAGGTTTTTTGATACCGCGCTCCCAATCAGATACCAGGTTCTTTGACACATTCAGGTATCGGGCGAACACCGGCTGCGAAATATGTTCGCGCATCCGAAGCGCCTTGATTTGTTCGGGGAGCATCACCTCAATGGGTGTCAGGCATGTCTCATCAAACTCCCGCATGGTCTGGCGGTCTACCGCACCAACCTCATGCAAAGCCTCCATTGTTTCGTGAATCGCAGCCAATGCATCACTGCGGTATTTTTTAGGCATCCGGCACCACCTTTTCAAAATGTCCTTGAGTCACTAACTCTCTGAGTTGTGCATCTGTTAAATCCAATACGTGACGAGCCATCTTCTTAAATTGGGCCTCTTCAATTGCGCTGATGTTTTCCAACTCGCTCTTGGCAAAGCCATAAACAAAGAAACACCGATGCTGCTTGCGAAACAGCAAAATCGTTCGATAACCCTTGGAGCGTCCCTCCCCGGTTCGTGCAATTCGCTGCTTGATCACACCAGCGCCCAAATCGGCATCGATCAAACCGCGTTCAGCTCTATCCACTGCATCGCACAATGCAACAACAGAAATCTTTTCTTTTCGGGCGAAGCGTGTGAACCACGCACTTTTAAAAATATCCATACCCGTCCCCCTGATCTTAAAAGTATCACACAAGG
Organism: Limnohabitans sp.; assembly: GCA_021731425.1. Classification (GTDB taxonomy): domain Bacteria; phylum Pseudomonadota; class Gammaproteobacteria; order Burkholderiales; family Burkholderiaceae_C; genus Limnohabitans_A. The sequence continues at coordinate 1,252 of JAKFXJ010000189.1, forward strand.
TGTTACCAAAATCAAGGGGGATCAAAAAATGACAAAGCCCACGCCCTTGTGCGGCATGGGCTTTGTGATGGTGAAGCAGTTGCTGGATTTGAGAGCCCCGCATTGGGGGCATGCATCAGATGCTGAAGTCGTAGCCGATCGTGATCGGCGCGTGGTCTGAAAACTTCTCGCCCTTGTAGATGTGCTCGGTGCGTGCCTTTTCGGCCACGGCGGGCGTGGCCAGGTGATAGTCCAAGCGCCAGCCCACGTTCTTGGCATAGGCCTGGCCGCGGTTGCTCCACCAGGTGTAGCAGTCGTCGGTGGCTTCGGGTTTCAAGCGGCGGTACACGTCCACCACGCCGCCTTCGGTGGTCAGCTGCGTCATCCACTGGCGCTCTTCGGGCAGAAAGCCGCTGTTCTTGAGGTTGCCCTTCCAGTTTTTCAGGTCGGCTTCCTTGTGCGCGATGTTCACGTCACTGCAGACGATGAAGTCACGCTCGACCTTGAGGGCCATCAGGTGCGGGTACATCTTGTCCAAAAAGCGGAACTTGGCTTCTTGCCGCTCAGGGCCCGACGACCCGCTGGGAAAGTACACGCTGATGATGGACAGCTTGCGCGATAGCGTGTCAAAACGGGTTTCCACATAGCGGCCTTCGGCGTCGAACTCGCCGCCATCAAAGCCGACCACCACGTCGCTGGGCTCGTAGCGGGTGTAGACGCCCACGCCCGAATAGCCTTTTTTTTCGGCAAAGTGAAAGTGGCCCTTCAAACCGGCCAGTTCTTCAAACTTGCCCGCCACGTCAGCGGCTTGGGCTTTGACCTCTTGCACACAAATACAATCGGGTTTCTCTTGCGCCAGCCAAGCTTCGACCCCTTTGGTCGTGGCCGAACGGATGCCGTTGAGGTTGAGGCTGGTGAGTTTGAACAAGGATTTCCCCATGGTGACAGGACAGGCAAGCAGCGCCGAGATGCAGGCGCTCGCTCAGGAATTTGTGCAGTTTGCGGTGGATTCGGGCGTGTTGCGCTTTGGGCAATTCAAAACCAAAGCCGGGCGCATGAGCCCTTACTTCTTCAACGCCGGTCTGTTTGACGATGGCGCCAAGCTGAGCCGACTGGCGCAATTTTATGCAAAAGCCCTGCTGGCCAGCGGCATCGAATTCGACATGATCTTTGGCCCCGCCTACAAGGGCATCCCGCTGGGTGCGGCCGTGGCCATCGAGCTGGCCCGCTTGGGGCGCAACGTGCCCTTTGCCTACAACCGCAAAGAAGCCAAGGACCACGGCGAAGGCGGTGCTTTGGTGGGTGCGCCCCTCAAGGGCCGGGTGCTGATCGTGGACGACGTGATGAGCGCGGGCACCGCTGCACGCGAGTCGATTGCCTTGATCCAAGCCGCCGGGGCCACGCCCCACGCCATCGCGATTGCGCTGGACCGCCAGGAGATGGCCACGGAAAAGCAAGACGACGGCTCGGTCAAGGATGTGCCGCACAGCGCGGTTCAGTATGTGCGCCACACCTTGGGCATGCAGGTGTGCACCATCGCCCAGCTGTCGGACCTGTTGGCCTTTCTGGCCCGACAGAGCCAGCCTGAGCTGCTGGCCCACTTGGCCCATGTGCAGGCTTACCGGGACCGCTACGGGGTCTGACGGGCCCGCGCCCTGTTGAGCGACCTGCTCCCCAGGGCAGATTTTGAAGTGTGCTCCCAGCGCCAAGGCAAGCGTTGGGGCGCTGACTCACGGCTTGTGAGCAGTCACTCACCCATACATCCCTCACCACTTTCAGTGCGGCCTTGCCAAAACAGCCTGGCGGCTTGAATTTCGGCTTTTTCACTCCATCGCTAGGGCACTTGGGTCCTTGAACGCCTATTTTTGGGCGTTTGGGCATGCATTTTTTTAACGAAATCACCTTTTAAGACTATTTATTGCATAGGAGTACGCCAATTGGTGGATTCGCAAACCGTTTTATGTGGCGAGAATTTCATTTTTAACGTAGTTGGTAATTCCTCCGCCATGATTCATTCTGAATGTCAAAAACGCATTCTTCAGTCCGCTCCAAAGGATGGGCTGTTTTTGAGATTTTTGGCCACTTCAAAACTCGCCTCTTCCATCTTGGTGACGGCGCTTGTGCCTGCAGCAGTGCATGCGCAGTCTTTATCGCAAGTCGTGAACCAGGCCTTGCAGACCTACCCGGCCGTGTTGTCGGCATCTGCCCGCAGCGCTGTTGCACGCACCGACATCACCCGGGCCCGAAGTGCCCACTACCCCCAAATTGGTGTCAACGCCTCGGCCAACTCCTACGCGTCTGGCACCCTGCCAACCGGCGCGGAGCGAACCAGCCTTTCACCAACCGCCCGAGTCAACCTGTGGTCGGGTGGCCGCATTGAAGCGGAGGCGCAACGCGCCGAGGCGCTGACTTTGGCCTCGGAGCTCCAACAAGCCAACACCCTGGATGAAGTGGCGCTGTTGGCGGCTGAGGCCTACCTCAACTGGGCCAAAACCGCTGATTTGTACAGCCTGGCTGTTCGCAACGTCAACGCTCACCGCGAAACCTTGAACGACATCCAGAAAATTTCCCAGGCCGACACCGGTCGCCGGGTAGATTACGAGCAAGCCTTGGTGCGCATGGAAAACGCCACCTTGGCATTGCAGCAACGCAAGTCAGACTTTGCCCAAGCCATCCAGCGTTTGCGCCGCTTCTGGAAGGGCGACATGGATGCGCGGCCCATGAACCTGGACTCGGCCGTGGCTGAGTCGGGCGTGTTGGGGCGCATTCCACCTTCTTTGGCGCAAGCCATGGAGTTGGTCTCCGAAGACTTGCCCCCTATTGCCCAAGCGCGTGCTCAAGTGCAAGCGGCTCAGGCCAGTGTGCGCCAGGCCAAGGGCCAGTTTTGGCCCACCGTGGATCTGGCGGTTTCTCGCCAAATCAACGCCACGACCGGCAGACAAGACGTCTTGACCCAGCTGCAACTGAACGCGCCTTTGTACAACGGGGGCGGCACCTCGGCCTTGGTCGAGAGCGCCGTGAACCAAGTCAAATCTGCCGAATTTGCTTTGGAAGAAGCCCGTCTGCTGGCCCGCGAAAAAGCGGCTTTTGCCTGGCAAGAGTGGGCTTCGGCCAGAGCCCGTTCGGACACCGGCAGCGCCCAGTCTTTGGTGGGTGACAAATTGGTCGACGCTTATCGGCAGCAATTTCGTGTTGCCCGCCGATCTTTGTTGGATCTTTTGAACATCCAGGCCGACACCTTCAATTACCGCAGTTCTGCGAACGCCGCTTTTCATGATGAACGGATCGCGCGTGCGCGTTTGCTGGCGGCCACAGGCGAACTGGCCAAGCGTTTTTCTACTGAACCCGGTCTGGTTCTGCCGTCTGCCCGATGAACACAACCCGATACACCCTTGATCCCTCATGGCTAATTTGATTCAAATGCCTGCTTCGGGTGGCACTTCATCGCCCACCTCGACACAGGCCCCCACTCAGCCCAAGATGGATGCGATGGCTGACCCGCTGCTCATGTGCATGACGATGGCCGCGAAATTGTTGGGGCGGCCCATTCACTACCAAGTGATGCGGGCAGGCTTTGCGCTGGACAACCAGGGCCGAGTCCCCTTGGCGGCTTACCCGGACATGGCCCACAAAAATGGTTTGATGGCCGCATGGTCACGGGTGCGTTTGTCAGAGATTCCGCATTACGTTTTACCGGTGCTCATGCCCTTGATCGATGGGCGAGCGTGCGTACTTCGGAATATCCAAGACAACGAGGCCATTGTTTTGTGGGCTGACAAAGGCATGGAGGATCAGCGCATCTCCCTGGCCGAATTGCAAGCCTTGGCGCGTCCTGAGGTGTTGGCGCTGAAATTGCCGCCCACACGCAACGACCAAACCTTAACGCCCATGCAAGGCTCGGCCTTCAACTGGTTTTGGGGGACGCTGTGGCGATTTCGTGCGTTCTACGTGGAGTCCATGGTGGCCACTGTCGTGGCCAACGTTCTCACACTGGCGTCCATCTTTTTCACGATGAACGTTTATGACCGCGTGGTACCCACCGGGGCTTACACCTCTTTGTGGACCTTGGCCATTGGCACGACCGTGGCCATTTTTCTGGAGTTCATCATGCGATGGCTCAAAGCCCGCTTGGTGGATCTGGGTGGAAAAAAGGCAGATTTGGCCATCAATGCGACCTTGCTCAGAGAGATCATGGCCATTCGCTTGGAGCACAGGCCCCAGTCGGTGGGTATTTTTGCCAGCTCCATGCGTGATTTCGAATCGTTGCGAGATTTCTTCTCTTCGGCCTCTCTCGTTTTGTTGGCCGACATGCCTTTCGTTTTGATGTTCTTAGGCTTGATCGCGATGGTGGGTGGCCCGCTGGTTTGGATCCCTGCGCTGGCCGTGCCCGTGTTGATCGTCATTGGTCTGGTGGCGCAACGCCCTTTGATGACGGCGATGCGCGAGAACATGAAGGAATCGGGCGACAAACAAAGCGTTTTGGTGGAATCCGTTCTGAACCTCGAGTTGCTCAAGGCGCACAACGCTGAAAGCTATTTGCAGCGCCGTTGGGAAATGTCCAACTTGGCCGGGGCTGATTCGTACAAACGCATTCGCAGCCTCACCAACTGGATCATGGGTTTCACCACGTCCATCCAGCAGCTCATCACGGTCGCCATGGTGGTGGGGGGTGTCTACCTGATCCACGCCAACCAGCTGACTTTGGGTGGACTGATTGCCTCGGTGATTTTGGCAGGCCGTGCCATTGCGCCTTTGGCGAGTGTCATGTCCCTTGCGTCGCGCTACCAGCAAGCCGCAACATCGCTGGAAACCCTCGATGGCTTGATGAAGCGCCCACGCGACCGGATTCATGGCCGCAACTATGTTGTGCCTGAAATGATTGAGGGCGGACTCCAAGCCGATGCGCTGGAGTTTGCCTACCCTGGTGAACACAAGATTCCCGTCATCAAAAAGCTGTCGATGCAAATCGCACCCGCTCAAAAGGTCGCGATGCTCGGGCGCGTTGGCAGTGGCAAAAGCACCTTGTTGCGGCTGATGGCTGGGCTGTATGCGCCCGGCGCCGGAAGCGTTCGACTCGATGGTGTGGATTTGCAGCAACTCGAGCCCAGCGAGGTGCGCAGCCGCATCGGCTATGTGGGTCAGGACCCGCAGCTGTTCATGGGCACCGTGCGCGACAACCTGGTTTTGGCCGACAGCTGGATCAGCGATGTGAAGATCATTGAGGTGCTCAAGGCTTTGAACATCTATGACATCGTGGCGACTCACCCTCTGGGACTCGACATGCCTGTCACTGAAGCTGGTGGCGGCTTGTCGGGCGGTCAACGGCAACTGCTGTCGATTGCCCGCATGATGCTGCGCAACCCGCAATTGGTCTTCATGGACGAACCCACTTCGAACATGGACCAAAACACAGAAGCGCGGGTGATTGCCGTTCTCAAGGACTGGCTGCGCGGGCGCACCTTGCTGATGGCGACCCACCGACCCCAGTTGCTGGAGTGGGTGGATTTGATCGCGGTCATCGACAGTGGCCAATGTGTCGCACTGGGACCCAAGCAGGAAATGATTGACAAACTGTCCCGTGGCATTGATGTCAATGGCGTCAAAAATCAGGGAGCGCCCACATGATCAAGTACAAAGCCAGCCGTTCGGGCTTTGGTGTCAATACCGTTGAAGACGACGAGCGCCGGGCCAGCCAGACACTGGTCTGGGCCACTGGCCTGACATTGGTTTTGGCGCTGGTTTGGGCGGCCTTGTTTGAGTTGGATGAAATCACCCGAGGCCAAGGCAAGGTGATTCCAACCAGCAGGGAACAGGTCATTCAGAGTCTTGACTCAGGCGTCTTGAGTGAATTGTTTGTGCGCGAAGGCAGCGTGGTTGAAAAAGACCAAATTCTTTTGCGCATCGACGATGCGCGTTCGGGTGCCGTTTTCAGAGAAGCACAAGAGAAGTACCTTTCTTTGACCGCCTTGGCTGCTCGACTCAAGGCCGAAGCCTACGGCACTGCCCTGGTTTTCCCCCCTGAACTCAATGCACAACCCGATTTGATGCAGCAGGAACTGCAAGCTTTTAATGCCCGCAAACGTTCACTGACGCAGTCACTGCAGGCCTTGGACACCTCACTGGCCGCCGTCAACCGTGAGTTGGTCATCACCGAACCCATGGTGCGTCAGGGCGTGATGTCTGAGGTTGAATTGCTGCGCCTCAAGCGACAGCAATCGGAGTTGATGGGGCAACGCGCCGAACGCCAAAACCGTTATCTGACGGATGCCAACAACGAGTTGACCCGCGTGGCTTCTGAGCTTTCTCAGACCAAAGAAAACGCCTCCGCCCGCGAAGACGCCTTCCTGCGCACCACCATCCGCTCGCCGATGAAAGGGGTGGTCAAGAATGTCCAAATCACCACGGTGGGCGGCGTGGTGCAAGCGGGGCAACCGATTTTGGAGATCGTGCCCACAGAAGATGAGATGCTGGTTGAAGCCTACGTCAAACCTTCCGAAGTGGCTTTCCTGAAAGTGGGTCAAGCCGCTGTGGTGAAGCTCACTGCTTATGACTTCAACAAATACGGTGGTATCGAGGGTGTTCTGGAACACTTGAGTCCTGACACTTTGCGCGATGAAAAACAAAAGAAGCCTGGCAACCCCGTCGAGTTGGAAGAAGGCTTTTATCGGATCATTGTCCGCGTGAAAGAGCCCACAGATTTGCGCAATGGTTTGCGCTTGGTTCCTTCACCCGGCATGACCGCTTCCGTGGAAATCCGGACGGGCTCCAAGACCGTTCTGGAATACATCTTCCGTCCGCTTCAAAACGTCACGCAAGCCTTGCGTGAACGGTGATCTTTCAACTTCAAGCTGGATCCTTCCTATGTCCCAAGAAACTTCGGCTGTGATCGATTCAAATCGATTCACAACAAACAGCAAACCCAAAGCTTTATCCAAGGCGCTCGCACAGACACCTCAGTTTTTGAGCACGGCTGAAGCCGCTCGGATGCTGGGTCTGTCCACCACCTTGGTGCAGACTTTGGTCGATCAAGGTGACCTCAAAGGATGGAAAACACGGGGTGGCCATCGGCGCATCTCCCTGGACTCGATTCAGGTTTACCAAACGGACGGCCGACATATGTCCGGCTCCTCCTACAAGTCCTCGGTCAAGCCCAAGGTCACGATCGTGATCGAATCGCCCGCTTTGTTTACCGAGCTCAAAGCGGAATGCGAACTCTGGAACATGCCTGTGGATGTCCGCTTCTTTGACTCAGTCACAGAAGCATTGCTTGAACTCTCCAGCCAAAAGCCAGACATGATGGTGGTTGAGATGTCAATGCCCAGGCCCCAGCAAGAAAAGACATTTCAGGCACTGGAGAACTTCAACCAACGTGGTCACAGCCCTTTGTCGGTTGTGTTGATCACGGCTGAAAAAGCTTTGAGGGCCAGCATGCCTGACGGGGCCAGTTCTGCGATCCAGGTGGTCTCGGGCCCCATGTCGGTGGTTTGGCTGCACGCCTATCTCACGGGCGTGATTGCGTCGTACAGAGTTTGAAACGGGGAGCCGGTAGCCGGGTCATGCACAAAGTGCCGTTGGATATGGTGAGCCAAGGTCTTTTTTGCAGTGAAATGGTGCGGCTGGCGGGGATCGAACCCACGACCCTTGGCTTCGGAGGCCAATACTCTATCCACTGAGCTACAGCCGCACTTTTCAGATTTTGGATTATCTCACGCCTGCATCTTCACTTATCCGTTTTGCAAGATCTGTGAAGGGTGCACCGCTATAATGCGGGGTTGATTTCGATCAACACATTGGCCATTGCGGCCACGCCCCTACAGAGGATCTCATGAGCGACAACAGCCACGATCAGCACGAAGCCCACACCGGCCCCGTTAAAACACCCAAGCAGATGCTTTTGCTGAGTTTGGCCTCCTTCGTCATTCCAGTGTTCATCATCATTGGCCTGGTTTTTTATGTGACTTCGGCCAACAAGCCTGCCGCGGGTGCCGTCGACACTGAAAAAGCAACCGCCATGCGCATCCAGAAAATTGGCGCTGTGGAAGTTCGTGATGCCAACCGTCCGCTCAAAGCAGGCGCTGAAGTCTACAAAGCCCAATGCGCGGCTTGCCACGATGCAGGTGCTGCTGGCGCCCCCAAATTTGCCGATGCTGGCGCTTGGGGAGCACGTCTGGGCCAAGGTCTTGAAGGCCTGGTGAATTCCGCCCTCAAAGGCAAGGGCGCCATGGGTGCACAAGGTGGTGGCGATTTCAACGACACAGAAATTGCCCGTGCAGTGGTCCATTTGGTCAATGCTGGCGGCGGCAAGTTTGACGAGCCTAAAGCCCCCGAAGCGGCCAAGTAAGCTTGCAGCTTCACCCTCAAAAAAACCGACCTTCCTGGTCGGTTTTTTTACGCCTACTGGCTGGCCTTGTGTCTTTCTTGGGGGCTCATCACATAGCCATATTGGGCAGGCAAATCGCCGGCAACGGTTTCCTCCAATGACCACAGCGCCGACTCGATGGCCTGTGCAGCCCTTGGCACATCAAATGTGTGCACCAATCCCAAACCCATGGTGGAGTGCAAATAGACCTTGCCGTTTTCGTCCACCAGACATTTGTTCACTTCAGTCAATGTGCCGGTGTGTGAACTCACAGCAAAATCATCCCCAATGCGCCAGATGTGGGGGGTCGCTTCGAGCTCGATGTACACCCGTTGCGGTCCGTTCTGAAAGTACCACCGCCCCAGTGCATCGGCCTCGTAGTTGCGGTGGATGAAGTCGATCAGTTTTTCATGCCGCAAGACCGAACCTTTGGCGCCCGGTATGCCGCTTTGAAATGCGCCAAGTGCCTGCGCCCTGTCGTCGCGCATCCACCATTGCCCTCGGCTGTCCAGACCCAACCATCCAAAACAATCGGGAACATCGGGCCACTTGGCCATGGCTTGCCGAACGATGTCATCCATAGCTTGAATCTCCTGTTTTCTCGCTTTGCCCGGCAGCCTGCAACAGCCACCCACCCACCGCATTGGGCATGGCCCGCACATGTCCGGGCCAGCGCCCTTGCGCAAAACCCACATGGCCACCGTGCTCAGGCTGCCACAAGGTCACGCTGGGCGATACATCACTGGCTAGCGGCAAACTGTCAGCAGGTATAAAAGGGTCGTTCAAGGCATTGAGCGCCAATGCGGGCAAGCGGATGTCCCCCATCTTGGCTTTGGCCGATGCACGCGTCCAGTAATCGGCCGTGTCTTTGAAGCCATGCACGGGCGCCGTGAAGACATTGTCAAAGGCATACAGGTCTTTGGCGGCCAACAAAGCATCTTTGTCGAACAAACCCGGGTGTTGGGCCCATTTGGCCATGGCTTTGGGCTTCATGCTGCGCAAAAACATGGGCGTGTAGATGTGGCGGTTCAGGCCTCGCCCAATGGCCAGTCCGCTTTGCATCAGGTCCAAGGGTGAACAGACAGAGGCCACCGCATCCACCTGCTTGCAAGCTTGGTGGCCATGTTCTGCGGCCCACCGCATCAAGGCATTGCCACCCAAAGAAACACCTGCCGCCAGCATTTTTTGACCACCACAAGCCTGATGTTCTTGACGAAAGCGCTCGAGCACCCAGTCGATTTCCTCGTGGTCGCCAGAATGGTAAGCACGTGGCGCGTGGTTCAGCTCTCCGCTGCAACCTCGAAAATGTGGCAAAGCAAAATTCACATCCTGCTCAGCCGCCCAATCGGCAAATGCCTGTGCGTAGTGGCTGTCTGAAGAGCCCTCGAGGCCATGAAACAAGACCAACAATGGTCGATCGGCGCGACTTGCTGCTTGTTTGTCGACATCCAGGAAATCGCCATCGGGTGTGGCCCAGCGCTCTCGCAGCAAAGGCCTTTTGGGGCCCCATCGCCGCTTGGCGTAAAGCGCTGACCAGATGGTTTGGGCGTGTCCGCCTGGCAGCCAGGCGGGTGCGTGATCAAGCATTTTTTTCAGTGCAAAACTGTGGGTTTGACCCCCACATCGGCAGCATCTTTGGGTGTGCCCGGGCTGGCGTGGTGGGCGACCATTCTCCAGCCTTGTGGCGTCTGGTGGTACACGTTCGTGGCAATCACATAAGCTTGCTGAGCGCCCTGCGGCGTGATGACTTCCACCCTTTCAACGAGGTGGTGCACTGAGCTGGTCAGCGACTGAACTTTGTGCATCCGCTCGGGAAAAGCCTGCACACTGCCATTGTTGAACATGGCTTCAAATGTGGCCCGAATGGCCCCTGCGCCGATCAGGCGGCCACCGCCAGGATGCACACACACGATGTCATCTTCCTCCGCCCAGCAAGCCATCAGCTGTTCGATGTCGGCGTTGTGCAGCGCTTCGTAAAAGGCCTGCTCTATGTCTTCGGGCGTGCCGCCAACGACGGCCGCCTGCAGTTTCGTGCGTTTCATGAGCTTGTCTTGTTCAAGGGAGTCATCGCTTCATTTTGCCTTGTTTCACAGGTGTAAACCTGTGCGTTGTCTTACCCCATCGCTTCGCAGCACGTCACCAAGAAAAAACCCGGCCACAGAGAACTGTGCCGGGTTTGAGTCTGAGCCCTGTTACCAGGGTCAAAGCATCTGAAAAGCGCAAACTTTTATTTTTTGCGGTACTTGCGCAAGGCCGACAACTGAGCCGCCAAAACAGCCAATTCGGACTGGGCCACGGCCAAGTCGATTTCGCTTTTGGCGTTGCGCAGGGCTTCTTCGGCTACTTGCTTGGCCGCGTTGGCTTTTTCTTCGTCGAGGTCTTTGCCGCGAATAGCGGTGTCGGACATCACGGTCACGCAGTCGGGCTGCACTTCCAGAATGCCACCGGCCACGAAAACGAATTCTTCGCCGCCGTCAGCCTTCTCGATGCGAACCGACCCGGCCTTGATGCGGGTGATCAGCGGCGTATGGCGTGGGTAAATGCCCAGTTCGCCAGACTCACCGGGCAAGGCCACAAAGCGGGCTTCACCCGACCAGATGGACTCTTCGGCACTGACCACATCAACGTGGATGGTGTTCATGTTTACTCCTTAAAAAGGTGCGTTCAAGCGGAGATCGGGGAGACTGGTTCAGCCACCCCGAGGCTCTGCTTTAGGCTGCCTTTTTGGCCTTTTCGAAAGCTTCGTCGATGGTGCCGACCATGTAGAAAGCTTGCTCTGGCAGGTGATCGCACTCGCCAGCCACAATCATCTTGAAACCACGGATGGTTTCGGCCAAGGTGACGTACTTGCCGGGCGAGCCGGTGAACACTTCCGCAACGTGGAAGGGCTGCGACAGGAAACGCTGGATCTTGCGGGCACGGGCCACGGCCAACTTGTCTTCAGGCGCCAAGTCGTCCATGCCCATGATGGCGATGATGTCGCGCAGTTCGCGGTAACGCTGCAATGTGCCTTGCACAGCGCGGGCTGTTTCGTAGTGGTCTTGACCGACCACCAGAGGGTCCAGCTGACGGCTGGTGGAGTCCAGAGGATCCACAGCGGGGTAGATACCGAGCGATGCGATGTCACGGGACAACACGACGGTGGAGTCCAAGTGCGCGAAGGTGGTCGCTGGCGATGGGTCGGTCAAGTCGTCCGCTGGCACGTAAACGGCCTGGATCGATGTGATGGAGCCCACTTTGGTGGAGGTAATACGCTCTTGCAAACGGCCCATTTCTTCGGCCAATGTTGGCTGGTAACCCACAGCAGAAGGCATACGACCCAACAAGGCGGACACTTCGGTACCGGCCAATGTGTAGCGGTAGATGTTGTCCACGAAGAACAACACGTCTTTGCCTTCGTCACGGAAGGATTCGGCGATGGTCAGACCGGTCAAGGCGACGCGCAAACGGTTGCCTGGTGGCTCGTTCATCTGACCGTACACCATGGCCACTTTGGAATCAGGCAGGTTCTCGAGGTTCACCACGCCGGAATCGGCCATCTCGTGGTAGAAGTCGTTACCTTCACGGGTACGCTCACCCACACCGGCGAACACGGACAAACCGCTGTGCGCTTTGGCGATGTTGTTGATGAGTTCCATCATGTTCACGGTCTTGCCCACACCGGCGCCACCGAACAGACCGACCTTGCCGCCTTTGGCGAAAGGGCAGACCAAGTCAATCACCTTGATGCCGGTTTCCAGCAATTCTTGTGATGGGCTCAGCTCGTCATAAGCAGGGGCCTTGCGGTGGATCGAGGAAGTCAGTTCTTGGCTGACAGGACCACGCTCGTCGATGGGTGAACCCAGCACATCCATGATGCGGCCCAGTGTGGCTTTGCCCACGGGGACGGTGATGGGGTTGCCGGTGTTGGACACCATCAAACCACGGCGCAAGCCGTCGGAAGAACCGAGCGCAATGGTGCGCACGATGCCGTCGCCGAGTTGCTGCTGCACTTCCAGGGTCAGCGCGGAGCCTTCCATTTTGAGTGCGTCATAAACCTTGGGCATCTGGTTGCGCGGAAATTCCACGTCGACCACAGCGCCAATACACTGAACAATTTTTCCTTGGGCTTGCATTTTTCGCTCCAAATAATTTGAATTTGCAGAACTGGGAATCAACCGCTGATTGCGGCTGCGCCAGAGACGATTTCCGACAGTTCTTTGGTGATGGCGGCTTGACGGGTCTTGTTGTAGACGAGCTTGAGCTCGCCGATCACATTGCCGGCGTTGTCGGTCGCGGCCTTCATGGCCACCATACGGGCGGCGTGCTCGGAAGCCATGTTTTCAGCCACAGCCTGGTAGGCCAAAGCTTCTGCATAACGGACCAACAGCTCATCAATGACCGTCTGGGCATCGGGTTCGTAGATGTAATCCCAGGCGTGTGTGTGACCCGCTGCTTTGGTTTCAGCTTGCATGTCGGCCGCCGACAAGGGCAGCAGCATGTCGATCGTGGGCACTTGTGCCATGGTGCTGACAAACTTGTTGTAGCACAGGTACACCGCGCTCACTTCACCAGCAGCATAAGCGTCGAGCAGCACCTTGACGGGGCCAATCAGCTTGTCGAGGTGCGGCTTGTCGCCCAACTGAGTCACATGGGCCAGCACTTTGGCATTGACACGGTTCAGAAAACCGAGACCCTTGCCGCCGATGGCCACAGCCACAGGGGTTTTGCCCTGAGCCTGTGTTTCACGCAGTTGAACGGTCACAGCGCGCAAGAGGTTGGTGTTCAAACCGCCACACAAACCCTTGTCCGTGGTGACCACAATGAAGCCCACCGACTTGCCGTCGTTGCGCCGCATGAAGGGGTGCACGTACTCAGGGTTGGCCTGGCCGAGATGGCTCGCAATGGTGCGAATCTTCTCGCTGTAAGGCCGGGCCGTGCGCATACGCTCCTGCGCTTTGCGCATTTTGGAGACGGAAATCATCTCCATGGCCTTGGTGATCTTCTTGGTGTTTTCCACCGATTTGATCTTGGTGCGTAGTTCCTTGCCCGATGCCATCAGAGGCTCCTTTTGATCAGGTAGAAATTAAGCAAAGCTTTTCTTGAAAGCGGCCACAGCGGTGTTCAATTCGGCTTCAGCCTCTTTGTCCATTGCTTTGGAGCTTTCGATCTTGGCCAGCAAAGCAGCGCACGAATCCTTCAGGTAAGCGTGCAAACCGTGCTCAAAAGCCAAGACTTTTTTGACATCGATGTCGTCCATGTAACCCTTGTTCACCGCAAACAGGCTGGCACCCATCAGGCTGATGGACAGCGGGCTGTACTGGGCTTGCTTGAGCAATTCGGTCACGCGGGCACCGCGGTCGAGCTGCTTGCGTGTGGACTCGTCCAAGTCGGAAGCGAACTGCGCGAACGCAGCCAATTCACGGTACTGGGCCAAGTCGGTACGGATACCGCCGGACTGACCTTTGATGATCTTGGTCTGAGCAGAGCTACCGACGCGGGACACCGAGATACCGGCGTTGATCGCAGGGCGGATACCGGCGTTGAACAAACTGGTTTCCAAGAAGATCTGACCGTCGGTGATCGAAATCACGTTGGTGGGCACGAAAGCAGACACGTCACCAGCTTGGGTTTCAATGATGGGCAGAGCCGTCAAAGAACCTGTTTTGCCTGTCACAGCACCTTTGGTGAAGGCTTCGACGTAGTCGGCATTCACGCGGGCTGCACGCTCGAGCAAACGGCTGTGCAGATAGAACACGTCGCCAGGGTAAGCTTCGCGGCCTGGTGGGCGGCGCAACAGCAGCGACACTTGACGGTAAGCCACAGCTTGCTTGGACAGGTCGTCATAAACGATCAAAGCGTCTTCGCCGCGGTCACGGAAGTATTCGCCCATGGTGCAGCCAGAGTAGGCCGACACGTACTGCATCGCTGCAGATTCAGAGGCGGAAGCGGCCACGACGATGGTGTATTCCATCGCGCCAGCTTGTTCCAGAGCGCGCACCACGTTTTTGATCGACGAGGCCTTTTGGCCAATCGCGACGTAAACGCAGGTCATGTTCTGACCTTTTTGGTTGATGATGGCGTCAATCGCGACGGCGGTCTTGCCGGTCTGGCGGTCGCCAATGATCAATTCGCGCTGACCACGGCCCACGGGCACCATAGAGTCGATCGACTTCAGGCCGGTTTGCATAGGCTGGTCAACCGATTTACGTGCGATCACGCCAGGGGCGACTTTTTCGATCACGTCGGTCATCTTGGCGTTGATCGGGCCTTTGCCGTCGATCGGCTGACCCAGTGCGTTCACCACGCGGCCAATCAGTTCGGGGCCCACGGGCACTTCCAGAATGCGGCCGGTGCACTTGACCGTGTCGCCTTCAGAGATGTGCTCGTACTCACCCAAGATCACGGCGCCGACCGAGTCACGCTCGAGGTTCAGGGCCAGACCGTAAGTGGCAGCACCTTGAGCGGTGGCCGGGAATTCGAGCATCTCGCCCTGCATCACATCGGACAGGCCGTGCACGCGAACGATACCGTCAGTCACAGACACCACGGTGCCCTGGTTGCGGATATCGGCGCTGGCGGACAGCCCTTCAATGCGGCTCTTGATCAGTTCAGAAATTTCTGCGGGATTGAGTTGCATGACTCTTTCCTTCTTTCTTTAAATATGTCCGGTCTCACCCGCTTAAGCGGTGAGGGCCGATTTCATTTGTTCCAGTCGGGCCTTGACAGAGGTATCGAGCACCTCGTCGCCCACCACCACACGGATGCCACCGATCAAAGCGGCATCGAGCTCGACGCTCACATTGAGCTTGCGCGCAAAGCGTTTTTCGAGCGTGGACGACAAGTCGGCCAAGGCCGAGGCGTCGATGGGGAATGCGCTGTAGACCACCGCGTCAGCGGTGCCACCTTGTGCATTCATGAGGGCCCGGTACTGCTGTGCAACCACAGGCAGCGCACTGAGACGGCGGTTTTCGATCACCAGGCGCAGGAAGTTCTTGCCAGCCTCGGGCAGTGCTGTGCGCACCACGCCAGAGATCAGCTCGAATGCCTGCTCATCGGACACTTTGGGGCTGTCGACAAACTGTTGCAATTGCGCGTTTTCCGCAACTGCGGCCAGTTCATCCAGCCAAGCGGCCGTGCCAGCAAGATCGGATGCCTGCGCCTTGAACAGCGCTTCGGCATAAGGGCGGGCGATGGTAGCAAGTTCTGCCATGGTCTTCTCTGGCTGGAGCTTCTTACAGCTCGGTCTTGAGGCGGCTCAGCAGATCAGCGTGGACACCGGCATTGACCTCCTTGCGGAGAATCTGCTCGGCGCCTTTCACGGCCAAAGCTGCAACCTGCTCACGCAGGGCTTCACGCGCTTTGACAGCTTCCTGCTCAGCTTCAGCTTTTGCAGCAGCGATGATCTTGTTGCCTTCTTCGGTGGCACGTGCTTTGGCTTCGTCAACGATGCCATTTGCACGGCGCTCGGCGTCAGCCAAGCGCGAAGCCGTCTCGTTGCGCGATTTGGCCAACTCGGACTCGACACGCGCGTTGGCGCTGCTGAGTTCGGCTTTGGCTTTGTCGGCGGCAGCGAGGCCGTCAGCGATTTTCAGTGCCCGTTCGTCGAGCGCTTTTGTGATCGGGGGCCACACGAATTTCATCGTGAACCACACCAGAATCGCAAAAACGATCATCTGAATGAACAGAGTAGCGTTAATGTTCACGGTTCAATCCTTCTTCTGTTGGAAGAGGTGCGTGGATCACTTCAAAACGAAGGGGTTGGCGAAGGCGAACAGCAAAGCAATGGCCACACCGATCAAGAACGCAGCGTCGATCAAACCAGCCAACAGAAACATTTTGGTCTGCAACTCGTTCATCAATTCTGGCTGGCGTGCGCCGGATTCGAGGAATTTGCCACCCATCATGCCGATGCCGATAGAGGCACCCAAAGCACCCAAACCAACGATCAAACCGCAAGCCAATGCCACCAGGCCGAGAATGTTTTCCATGAGAAGCTCCTAAAGTGAGTGGAAAAAGAAAGAAAAAACAAAGGGAAAATTGTCATCAATGCGCGTCGTGCGCTTGGCCTGTGTAGACCAGCGTCAACATCATAAAGATGAATGCTTGCAAGGTGATGACCAAGATGTGGAACAGTGTCCACACGGTACCGGCAATGACATGGCCGATGGCCAGACCCACACCGGTCGTCGACAATGCCCAGCCGCCACCCATCAGGGCAATCAACATGAACACCAACTCACCCGCAAACATGTTGCCAAACAGTCGCATGCCATGCGATACGGTCTTGGCCAAATATTCAATCATCTGCATCAAGAAATTGATCGGATACAGCGCCCAATGGTCTCCAAATGGCGCCGAAATGAGCTCATGAACCCAGCCGCCAGCACCCTTGATTTTGATGTTGTAAAACAAGCAAATCAGCAACACTGAACACGACAAACCCAAGGTTGTCGACAAGTCAGCAGTAGGAACCACACGCATGTAATCCTTGAAACCCAAAGCCGGACCCGCCGCATGCCAAATGCCTGGAAGCAAGTCCACAGGCAACATGTCCATCGCGT
>JAKFXJ010000190.1 GCA_021731425.1 Limnohabitans sp.
ACAGCCATGAGCGTGATCGGGATGCCGTTCAGGGCATTGTTGTGACTGCACAGCCATTGCTGCCGGGTTAGCGCATCGCTATCCACCAGACGGTTCAGCGAACGGTGCAATTGCACCAACAGCAGTGCCAACTCCCCCTCTTTGGACAGCGGATCAATCCCACGGCTGGCGTTGGCGATGAGATCCATGGTCAGCTCAGTCAGGCCCATCATGCGGGCAAGAGCCGCATTTGACAGCCTCAGCTCTTGCGCTGCGTGCGGGGAGTATCGACATTTGATCGATCTGAAGCCTCATGTTGTCAAAACCATTTTTTGGCGACATCACAGGGGTGATGTGTACTCGCCAAGAACCTGAGGCTGCTCTCATGTTCTAAAAATTGAATTATTGCGACACGTTTGCTTGACGTGTCGATCTTGAGAACAGACTATGAGCTTTTGCTTGTGTTTATCTCATATTGAGATAAAATGAACCCATGAAAATCATCAGCAACAGTGCCCTGCGGGCCTTCGCTGCCGATCATCCTCAGGCCGAAGCCCCTTTGCAGGGATGGCGGCGGGTGATTGAAAAGAACAGTTTTGCAAACTGGGCCGAGCTCAAAGCCGCCTTCAATGCAGTTGACAAGGTGAACGAGTTAGCGGTGTTTGATATCGGCGGGAACAAGTACCGCCTGGTGGCTTACATCCGGTTCGAAAAGCAAATTTTGTACATCAAGGCAGTATTGACCCACCGGGAATACGATAAAGGAGCATGGAAATCATGAATGCAGCCATCGACGTGAAGCACCTTCTTCCAGTCTGGGACCAGTTCCGTGCCGCAACTGACATCA
Source organism: Limnohabitans sp. (assembly GCA_021731425.1). Lineage (GTDB taxonomy): Bacteria > Pseudomonadota > Gammaproteobacteria > Burkholderiales > Burkholderiaceae_C > Limnohabitans_A. The sequence continues at coordinate 827 of JAKFXJ010000190.1, forward strand.
CCCCCATTAGAGATGAAGCCCACTACGGGCGCATGACCGAGATGCTCCAAGCCCTGCTGGATGAAACCCAAGGCGAAGAAAAGCATCCCGCGATGGGCTTGGTCGACATCGTGGGCGATCTGATCGAGGACTATGAAGCCAAGCATCACCCTCTGCCCGAAGTCACGGGTGTGCAAGCGCTTAAATTTCTGATGGAACAACACGGCCTGAAGCAAAACGATCTGAGCGAGATCGGCAGTCAGGGTGTCGTGTCCGAAATCCTGACGGGCAAGCGAGAACTCAACATTCGCCAAGTGCGCGCGCTCAGCGAACGGTTTGGCGTTTCTGCTGCGACCTTTGTGTAAGGGGCGTGGAACTCGGGCAATGCCGCGCTATGAAGGCCAAAGGAAACCTTCGGACGCCGTAAGTGCCGCCCACATGCAGGGCCAGCGATGCACCCGTCAATCCGCCCCGCTTTGCAGCCCAAACACAATGCTCATGGGCCTGCTGCCCTGGTGCGACTGGTAGCGCACCCGGCCGTGGTAGGTGAACGGTGCGGCCTTGCCGACGGCCAGCTTGGTGTCGCGCACAAAGAGGTGGATGTCGATGCCTAAAGCGGCGTGGCGGATGATTTCGTCGCCGCGTTTGCTGGTCGGGTCGGTGGCGTTCTGGCTTTGCCAGTGAAAGTGCGTGTCATCGATCCAGTGGTCCATGTACTTGTGCTCGTCAGCCCGGCCTTGTTTGTTGAGCGTGACCAGCAAGATGTGCGCCTTTTTCTGGGCCATCATCACATGGCCGACGGAAAACAATGCGTTGCTAAATTATGTGGTTGAGCATCAAGCTGACGTAGTTGAATCATCATCAATCCGTTTAAGATCATCTCAATTCAAAAAATAAGTACTTTGGGTAACGCGTGCAATATTCCAACCGTTCGTTTTATTCGGCACCCATCACGCAATTTGTGAACTCAGACCCCAGCTTGGTGCTGGGCGTTCTGACGGATAACAGCGGCTTTTCTATAGAAACGACCCAGCGCGATGCTTGGCGTTCGCAGATTCAAATTCTCCAACCGGCGCTGAAGACCTTTGAAGGCCGTGGCACGGTTTTTTTTGAGTTCATCGTGCCGCGTTTGGGCAAGCGCATCGACGTGCTGGCCTTGATCGACCACGCCATTTTTGTCATCGAGTTCAAGGTCGGTGAATCGCTCTTCAACCGTGCTGCGGTGGATCAGGTTTGGGACTACGCGCTCGACCTCAAGAACTTCCACGAGACCAGCCACCACTGCGTCATCGCACCTATCTTGATCGCTACCCAAACACAAGGCACACGCGGTCAGATCGTCACCAGCCACCACAACGACGGTGTGCTTTTCCCCATCAACACATCACCCGCGTTCTTGGCTGCTACCATCGAAGATGTGTTGGCCTTTTCGTCTGGCACCCAACTGGACGCCGCCTCTTGGGCCAACGGACGTTACCGTCCCACCCCCACCATCATCGAGGCCGCATCAGCGCTATACGGCAACCACTCGGTGGCCGAACTCTCGCGCAACGATGCGGGTGAAAAGAACTTGGCGCAAACGTCGGTTGCCATTGCGCAGCTGATCCAAGACTCAAAGCAACGGAAGCAAAAGGCCATTTGTTTTGTGACGGGTGTTCCCGGCGCGGGTAAAACGTTGGTGGGCTTGGACATCGCCACCAAGCACATGGACGCCGAGAGCGATTTGCACAGCGTGTATCTCTCGGGCAATGGCCCTTTGGTGGCCATCCTGCGTGAAGCCTTGGTGCGCGACGAAGTGGCCCGAAAGAAAGCCGTGGGCCAAAAGTTGCGCAAGGGTGAAGCCAGAAAAGCCGTTGAAGCCTTCATTCAAAACGTCCACCATTTCCGCGATGCGTATTTGTCGGACGAGCGGCCACCTGTGGATCACGTGGTGATCTTTGACGAAGCACAACGCGCGTGGACGCTGGAACAAACCACCCAGTTCATGGCGCGTAAAAAGGGCTACCCGGATTTCAATCGCTCCGAGCCCGACTTCTTGATTTCTTGCCTTGACCGCCACCCCGACTGGGCGGTGGTCGTTTGTTTGGTAGGCGGTGGCCAAGAGATCAACACGGGTGAGGCAGGTATTGGGGAGTGGCTCAAGGCCATCCATGAGCACTACCCCGATTGGGCGGTGCACATCTCGCCCCACCTGCAAGACTCGGAATACGGAGCCGCCGAAGCGTTGGTGCAATTGAAGGCACGGGACAACGTTCACCATAACGACGATTTGCATTTGTCGGTGTCCATGCGCTCCTTCCGCGCAGAGCATGTGTCCACCTTCGTGAAGCATTTGTTGGACCGTTGTACCGATTTGGCCAAGGCCATGTTCCAAGATGTGCAGGCCCGCTACCCGATCGTGGTGACCCGCGACTTGGACAAGGCCAAGCGCTGGCTGCGCGACAAAGCTCGGGGCAGCGAGCGCTTCGGCATGGTGGTTTCCTCTCAAGCCGTTCGCCTGCGCCCCCACGCCATAGACGTTCGTTCACCCATGGACCCCATCCATTGGTTTTTGGACGACCGCGATGACGTTCGGTCTTCTTTTTATTTGGAAGACGTGGCCACCGAGTTTCACGTTCAAGGTCTTGAGCTTGACTGGGCTTGTGTGGTCTGGGATGCCGATCTGCGCTTTGGTGAAGCCGACTGGGAATACCGTTCCTTTGTGGGCAATAAATGGCAAAAAATTCACCTAGCGCATCGCCAGATGTATTTGAAGAATGCCTATCGGGTCTTGCTCACCCGCGCTCGGCAAGGCATGGTGATCGTGATCCCGCCCGGCGATCCCGAAGACCCCACCCGAGACCCGTCTTTCTACGATCCGATTTATGGTTATCTGACCTCCTTGGGCGTGCCTACCATCTGACCCATCAGTCCTCGCGCAATGGCTCCTTCAACCGGGCTTGTTTTCTCATCTCGTTGGTCCGGTTGTTTAAACGAAACGTGTCGGGTTGGCGAAAGCACTCCTCGGGTTTGACCATGTATCCAGTCACCGAAGTAGTTCCCGTCGTAACGAAGCATGTCTCCGTTGAGCTGCAATTCACATTGAAGGGTGTAGGAGCCAGTGAACCGATGGGCATCCACCGGGTTTTCAAACTCGATCTGGATCGTGCTGGCGTAGGTTGTGTGGAAGTAGTTGAGCGGTCCTAAGCAAGGCCCATCGAAACCCCAATCCTGCATGACCTCGTTCACTTTTTTCCGGCCATGAAACAAGCCCAAATACATGCCGGGCTTTTCGGGTTTCACGCCATAAACCGGCACCTTGACTTCAGTTTGCTCGTGCTGCATTTCGCCTCCTGGTTGATGAGGCCTGAAGCTTAAAAATGATCTGCGGCGCTGTGTACCAGGGCTTTGCCTGGGTTATCCAATGGTCCGGATTGAGTCAACGGATGGGGCCACGGTCACGAGGCCCGAGGAATCAAGCCCCTCCAAACAAGCTCACGAGCTTGGCCACCTCGGGTGTCATGCCCATGGTTTTGAGCCGCACATGGGGGTGTGCAGTGGCAAAGACACGAAAGACTTCATCCACAAAGGCTTGGCCGACGTGGGCCACGCCTTCAAAGTCAAGCACCACGGTCTTGAACTGTGTGGCGCGGTTCATGACCCATTTGGCTTGCGAGCGAGAGACCAGTTCGCTGCTCAGTTGGGCCAGCCGCACCGGGATTTCTGTGGTGTGAAAGGCTTCGCCGGGTTCTGCATCGCCCACGTTGCTGGCTTCAAAGTATTTGAAATACACATCGTTGGGGGTGCGTGTGCTGTCCACCGCCAGCGACATGCGCACCACGGTCTGCACCTGTGATGGCTTCAAAGCGGCGTTCACGTCGATCCAGTCAAAACGGGCCAACGGTGTGCTGGCCTCGTTGGGGTCAAAACGCAGACCACACGATTCGATGGCGAAGCCGTCCATCATGCGGGACGATACAAAAATGCCCATGCCCGAATGGCCTTGGGCGGCCGTGGTGAACTTGCCTTTGGCCAACTCCAAAATGGCCAAGCGTTCATCAAACAGGTGTGCCGATTCGGCGATTTTGCAAAAGATGCCCTCGCCGTCATCGGCCACCACCATTTGCAACTGTCCGCCCTCTAGGTGCATGCCCATGAGCACCTGCAAACCGTTGGAGTGGTCGAGCGCGTTGTTGAGCATTTCGGTGAATGCGGTGTTCACCAGACTTTTGACATTGGGTTTGAGGTCGGTCAGCAGGGGCGCAAGGCGCTGCTCCCAAACGGCCATTTCACCGCCGCGCTGCAAAATGCTTTCGCGCTGCTGCAGGCCCAGCCAAAAGCGCTTGTCGCCCAGGCTGTAGGTTTGCCGCGTGCCTGTGCCGTGCCGCTGCAAATAGCCAGTGTCGGCCAGCTTCTTGATGCGACGCGACACGGCCACCCGCGTCAGTCCGGTTTGCTCGGTCGCCACACTGGCCATGGCCCCGCCTTGGGCGGCACAAGCGAGGATGATTGCATCGTTAAGGTCAAGCATTTGTATCGCCTAGTGTAAGTTTAAATCTTTAAATTGTATATCTCTGATTAGTTTATTGTATTTTTGGCATCAAGAAATCGAACTTGGCTACGTTGAAACAATCTGTCACACCTGTTTAAGAATGATGTCGAATATGCCCACCCGAAATGTCGTGCTGACTGATCACCAAGCTGCGCTGGTCGAGCAGCTGGTCCAAAGTGACCGCTATCAAAATGCCAGCGAAGTTCTGCGCTAGGGGCTGCGCATGGTGGAGTAACGAGAAGCTGAACACGGCGTGTGCCACCCCCATCAACCCTCCAGCCGCTGGACATCCACCAACTGGCTACGCCTGCTCACTCTGAAAATGAGCCCCCTTCAAGAGCACTTTGCCTTGTCTCCCGGCTTGTGCCGAGTGGGCGATCGCTGCAACGACGTCGCTCAATTCATAAACTTTTTCCACGCTCATGCGCAGCACGTTTTGCGCGGCCAATTCCATCAAGGCGGGGTAGACGGTCTTGGCTTTTTGTCGGTTGTCGGGGTGGCTGAACCAGTTGGCCAGCCAGAAGCCTTGAACGTTGATATTCCGAAAAATCAGGTCATGCGCAGAGATGCTGCACGGATCACCGCTGAGCAGCCCATAAAGAACCAGACGGCTTTGAGGACTCAAGCTGGCGGCCAACGCCTGAGAGGCTTTGCCGCCAATCGCGTCCATGCCCAGTACCACGGGCTCGCCCTGGGTGATTTGGCGCACGCTTTGCTGGAGTGAATCAGAGTCTTGGCCGTCATGCACCAACCAATGACCGCCTTCGTCAGACGCCACCGCCTCAGGCCGGCGCACCACATTGATCAACGGGATGCCCAAGTGCGCAGCCAGCTGCCGAGTGCATTGACCCACGGCTGAGTTGGCGGCATTTTTAATGACCCACTGGCCGGGCTGGAGGGTGACTTGATGCTGCAGGAGTACCCAAGCCGTTGCCGGGTTGGCAGCGAGCATGGCTTGTTGCAGCACGTTGGCATCGTACGGCACCGGGACCAGCGAGCGTCTTTGTACAACCAGTTCATCAGACCAAACGCCAAAAACGCCGATGGGCAGCACCCGATCCCCAACTTGCAAGTCCGTGACTTCACTGCCTGTTTCGAGCACCACTGCAACCCCCTCGTGACCCGGCACGTAGGGCAGGACAGGTTGATGGCCATACTGCCAATTCATTTGCAGCAGGTCTGCCGGAAGGATATTCATGGCCAGCATGCCAATGCGCACTTGCGTCGGCGCAAGGGCAGGGCGCGTATTTTCACGAACCCGGATGCGCTCAGCCAGTGGCCTGTCTGGCGTTGTGCTTACGACCTCAACGGCACGTGGGTGGGGTGTTTCGGGGGTCAAGGGGCGCATGTGCTTCAGGCTTTGTGAGGTGTGGGTTGATCGGCAATCGTGCGTTTTCCACTCACCACATCGTCCATCAGGGGCTGGGCCATGGGGTCAACCATGCAGTCGCAAAAGAGGGTGCGTTCTGCAGCCATGCCTTCATGGTGGCTCCAACGGGGCGCGTTCCTGACCAGTTTTTTGATGTTGGCACAGGCCCTGAAGGGGACGGCTTCGATTTGGCTGGCAAGTCGCATGGCTTCGGCCATCACGTCATCGCTGCACGAGGAGACCAATCCCGCCGAAAGCAGCTCTTGGGGGCTGAAGACCTTGGCCGTCAGCAGATTGAAAAGGGCGGGGCCAGTCCCGAGCAAGGAGGCCATGGCCTGTGTGCCGCCTGCGCCAGGCAGCAGGCCCAAATTCAGCTCGGGCAGTCCCAGTTGGTGGTCGCCGTTTTGTGCCAGTCGAATGTCGCAGCCCAGCGCCAGTTCAAATCCGCCGCCCATGGCGGTCCCGTTGAGGGCTGCAATGAAAATGAGGGGGCTGTTTTCGATGCGCTCAATGCACAGGTGAATGGCGCTGCGCGGCACCGGTCGCTCGATGGAGAACGATTTGCCCCGTTCGATCATGGCCTGCGATCGTTTTTGAAGGATGGCCACGTCGTAATGGCGAACGAACATGCCAGGCTCTGCGCCCGTGATCACCACAACGCGCCCATCCTCCCAGTTGTCCAGCGTGTCCAGCGCTCGCAGCAGTTCGGACTCCATCGCCTCGTCCATGTAGCCGTGAGGCGGGTTGAAAAGACGCACGACGGCAGTGGTGCCTTGTCGGGTCAAGGACAGGCGTGAGCCAGTCCAGTCTGATTGAGAGGTGTGCATGCAGAGGCTCCAGTCGGAATCAACAGGGATTCAAAAGTCTTGCCAAGGGGGCTGGTGGTCGCCCAAAAATGTTTACGGAAAACTGCCAACCAACCACTTGTTTGGTAACCGTCGTTCTGCTAAGCTTACCAGCATGAATGAGTTAATCAATACCGCAGTGGTCACGGGTGGCGCATCGGGTCTTGGCCAAGCCGTGGTCAGCAAGCTGAGCGCAAACGGGGTGCATGTGACGGTCTTGGATCGTCAGGAAGGCCCAGCCCATTCATCCGTTCGGTATGTGATTTGTGATGTCACTTCGGAAACCGAAGTGAAGAAGGCCTTGAGCGAATCGGCCCAGCAGTTTGGAGCCGCCCGGCTGATCGTGAACTGCGCGGGTGTGGGCAAAAACGCCCGATTGTTAGGACGCAAGGGCGTCCATACCTTGGAGCTCTTTCGTGAAGTCATGGAGGTGAATGTGCTGGGCACATTCAATGTGCTGCGCCTTGCCGCAGAGCAGTTGATTGACCTGCCTTTGACTGAAAACGGTCAAAGGGGGGTGATCATCAATATTTCGTCAATTGCGGCATTTGACGGACAGGTTGGGCAGGCCGCGTATTCGGCTTCCAAAGCGGCGGTGGCAGGCATGACCTTGCCGCTGGCCAGGGAGTTGGGGAAGCACGCGATCCGCGTGGTCACCATTTGCCCGGGCGTTTTCATGACGCCCATGGTGGAAGCCCATGTCTCGCAAGACGTGCTCGATGGCTTGTTGCAAAACGCTGCATGGCCCAAGCGCCCCGGCAAGCCCGAAGAGTTTGCCGAGTTTGTGATGGCTGTCGCTGCCAACCCCATGGTCAATGGTGAAACCATTCGACTCGACGGTGGCCTCAGGATGCCCCCGATATGAATCCAGCATCGGCAAGCTTGACCGAATTGGCCGTGGTGAATTGGGCCATTCAAGGGGCCAACGTTCTGGTGGCTGAGCTTTCAAGTCTTGATGGCACAGAGCTTCCCGACTGGGAGGCTGGTGCGCACATCGACATCCAGGCGACCGATCGCACGGGCCATGAGGTGGTCAGGCAGTATTCCTTGTGCAGCCGTCATGGCCAGAAGAATTGGCGCATTGCGGTTCTGGGTGATGCCCATGGCAGTGGTGCATCGCTGAATCTTCAAGACGCCATCAAGGCAGGGCAAACATTGCAGGCCAGTGGCCCCCGCAATCTGTTTGCTTTGCCATCAGATGACCGCCCGGTGGTGTTGGTGGCAGGGGGGATAGGCATCACCCCTATCTTGGCGATGGCGGAGACGCTCAGTGCTCAAAAAAGAAAATTTCGTCTTCACTACCATGCCCGAAGCCTCGCAAGTGCTGCTTTCGTGGATGAGCTCAAGTCCTCCAGTTACGCAGACTGCGTGATTTTTTCTTTTGACGATGAAGGTTCGGGTGGCGTTGAGCGAATTTTCTCCAACGCAGATGCCCATGCATGGCTCTATACCTGTGGTCCGGCAGGCTTCATGAATGCAGTGATGGGTGCGGCCAAAGCGGCAGGTTTGCAAGACAACAAAATAAGAAAAGAACTATTTGGCAGCTCTGCGCAGCCAATATCAGGAGGGTCAGTCGGTATGGATCAGGCATTCACCATCAAGATTCAATCAACGGGTGCCCTGGTGGAGGTGCCGGTTGGTCAGACGGCGGTTCAGGCACTTTCGGCGGCGGGCATTGACGTTCTGGTTTCGTGTGAGCAGGGCCATTGCGGGTCTTGTTTGACGTCGGTTTTGGAGGGCATTCCAGATCACCGTGATCAATTCATGTTGCCCGAAGAGCATGAAAAAAATGATGCTTTCACCCCCTGTTGCTCTCGTTCCTTAACCCGTTGTTTGGTGCTGGCTCTATGAACGAACCGCTTGTCTATGATCCATCCAACGATGCGATCAGAACCAATCCCTTTCCTTTCTACGAGGCCTTGCAAGAAAGGGATCCGGTTCACTGGAGTCCGGCAATCAAGAGCTGGATCATCACGCGTTATGACGATGTCCGGCAGGTGGCCATGTCGTCCAACATGTCGTCCGATCGCTTGCGGCCTTTTTACGAAGCCTTGAAAGACGAGCGGCGTGACATCCTTTCGGGTGTGATGCGCTACCTCAATGAGTGGCTGGTGTTCAAGGCACCGCCAGAACACACGCGGCTTCGCAAGATGATGAATGTGGTGTTCTCGCTCCAGCTGATTCAGTCGCGAGAAGTCGCCATCCAAAAGACGGTGGCGCAATTGCTGGAAGCCGTGGATCCAGCCAAAGAGGTGGATTTTGTGGAGAAGGTTGCGGTGCTGCTGCCCGCTTACGTGATTTTGGACATGATGGGCTTGCCGCGGGAGGACTTTGCGGAGATCAAGCAATGGTCCGATGATTTGCGTTTGTTCATTGGCACATCGCGCACAGAAGAAGACAAGTACAGAAAAGCCAGAGACGGTGCCGATCGGATGTCAGCTTATTTCCGCGACGTGATTGCTCAAAGACGCAGCTCGCCCGGCGACGACGTCATCACGGCCATGGTGAATGCCACGGATGCGCAGGGTGCTTTGAGCGAGGATGAGTTGGTGGCGATGTGCATGCTTGTCTTGTTTGGGGGGCATGAGACGACGACCAGCTTGCTGGGCAGTGCGGTTGTGGCCTTGATCCAGCATCCAGAGCAAAAGCAAAAATTGTTTGAAAATCCATCGCTGATTGATTCTGCCGTTGAGGAGTTTTTGCGCTACGACGGTCCCAGTAACAGCATTGCGCGAGTGGCTGCGGTCGACCATGAGTTGCATGGCAAAAAATTGATGGCGGGTGATCGTGTGTTTGCGATGATCAATGCGGCCAACAGAGACCCGCGTCGTTTCGATCGGCCGCATGAGTTGATTTTGGACCGCAGCCCCAATCGGCATTTGACGTTTGGTCAAGGCCTTCATTTTTGTCTCGGCGCCCCTTTGGCCAGGCTCGAGGCCAAGGTTTGCATCGGGTCACTGGTGGCCCAATACCCGGCCATGCGTTTCGGGCAAGGCGAAGTCAAGTGGCTGGATGCATTGGTGATGCGTGGCCCCACCCAATTGCCCTTGGTTCTCAGTTAAGCAAGTTCGAACTCCGGAGGTTCCTCATGAGCGATGTTTATGTGATCGGTGTGTCGTGCACACCCTTTGGCAAGCAACCAGAGAAAACATTCAAAGACCTCACCCGAGACGCATTCATGGGGCTGCTTGCTGACACGGGGGCCGATGTCGCCCACCAAATACAGCAAGCCTGGTTTGGCAATTGCGGCATGGGCACCTTTGGTCAACGCAATATCCGGGGGCAGGTGTGTTTTACCCCCTTGGTGCGTGAAGGCATCTTCCCGGAAAGGGTGCCGCTCATCAACGTCGAAGGCGGCTGTGCAACGGCCTCCATGGCGTTTCATGGCGCATACAAAGACATTCTGAGTGGTGAGTGTGACTTGTCGCTGGCCATGGGTGTCGAGAAAACATTCTTCCCGGGCGATCCCGAGCGCACCATGGAGATTTTCCAAGGCGGCATCGATCAGTTCGATCCGCAAGAGTGGCAGGCTTACTACCAGATGGCCGGTGAGCAATCGGGCAAACCTTTTGTGACCAACAGTGGCGGGGGAACGCTGTTCATGGACACCTATGCCATGCAGGCGGCCTACCACATGAAAACTTTCGGCACGACGCGTGAGCAGATCGCTTATGCGTCATCCAAAAACCATGCCATGGGGGCTTTGAATCCGAATGCGCAGTACCGCTTCACCATCACGCCAGAGGAGGTGCTGCAGGATCGGGAGATCAGTTGGCCTTTGACCCGTGCCATGTGTTCACCCGTGGGAGATGGCGCGGCTGCGGCCTTGCTTTGCTCTGAGCGCTTTTTGCGTTCATTGCCCAAGCATGTTCAAGAGCGTGCCATTGCGGTCAGTGCCAGTGTGTTGACCGGTGGCAAGTACCGTGACTTGGCAGAGCCGGGTCTGTCGCACGTGGCTGCCAAAAAGGCTTATGCCAAGGCAGGCTTGAAGCCGTCGGACATTGACATCGCCGAGGTGCACGACGCGACATCGTTTTGTGAGATTTACCAAGCTGAAATGCTGGGGTTTTGTGAAGTGGGTCAGGGCGGCGCTTATGTGGCCAGTGGAGCCACTTCTTTGGGGGGCGCCTTGCCCATCAATTTGTCGGGCGGTTTAGTGTCCAAAGGTCACCCGGTTGGTGCCACTGGGCTGTCCATGATTTATGAACTGGTGACCCAATTGCGGGGCGACGCTGGCAGCAGGCAGTCTGAAGGTGCCAATATTGCACTGGCAGAAAATGGCGGCGGGGTGATTGGCTTCGATGAGGCCGCTTGTTCAATCACCATCATTCAACGCAGCAGTTGATGGGCTTGCGACGGTCTTGGTTATGAGCCTGCTCATGGAGGGCTGAGCTCAGCCCTTTTTCTGAACAGCGAGAAAAGTTGCTTGGCTACGGTGGCTGGGGAGTCGCCACCCGGTTGGTACCACATCAACGCGCCATTCAATGCGCCAAGCAGTCCCAAGCGAAAGTAGCGTCTTTTGACGCCCGGTGGCAGGTCGACTGCATCGGTCAATTTGGAAAACACCTTTTCATACCGGTCACGTTGTGCCACCAATGCCGTGCGCATGCTGTCTGAGTAATTGGCCGACCAATCGGCCAGAACAGTCGCTGCTGGACTCTCTCTCATGAGCAAGGCTTCGAGGTGCGCAACGCAAGCCGCTTCCAGCCGTTGCCAGGGGTCTGTGAGAGGTTCGATGGCTTTCTCGACATCGTTGACAAAGCGATCGACCCCAGAGGCATAAACAGTGATGAACAGTTCTTCCTTGGATCCAAAGTGGTGATAAATGGAACCATGCAGGATGCCAAAGGCGGCCGATATGTCTCGCATGGAGGTGTTGGCGTAGCCCCGTTCGCCAAACAAGTTCGCAGCCTTCTCTATCAGTTCAGCCCTGCGGTCAACGATGGATCCATCCGCAGTGTCTTTGCTTTTTGAGCGAGAGGAACTGACACTTTGCGGTGGACTTTTTGCTTTGGGTGATGCTTTGGGTACAGGTTTCATCTCGTTGGGCCGAAGTGTTGTCACGATGTTAATCGCTAAATAGAGTGCGCCTTGAAGCTGGAGCCCGCATCAGTTTTTGGTGTTGGCCCAGTAAGGCTCTCGCAGCACCCGTTTCAAGACCTTGCCCAAAGCATTGCGCGGAAAGTCTGTACGCGTTTCGATGTTGGAGAGTCTTTGGTGTTTGGCCAAGCGTTGGTTGCACCAAGGCAGCATGGATGTGGGGTCAAAGACAACACCCGGCCTGAGAATGACCAATGCCAACGGTGTTTCACCCCACCGCTCGTGGGGCACACCGATGACGGTTGCATCCAGGACGTCGGGGTGTTGGCCCAAAATCTCTTCCAAGTCGGCAGGAAAAACATTGAAACCACCAGAAATGATCATGTCTTTTTTCCGGTCAACCAATTTCAGATAGCCGTCTTCATCCTGGCATCCGATATCACCCGATCGAATGAACGTCCGTCCTCTTTCATCTTGCCAAATCAGCTCTGATGTTTCGTGGGGGCGGCCGTGATAAGCGGACATCATCCCTGGACCGTAACCTGCGATTTCACCAATTTCACCTGGGGTCAGCACTTTTCCAGCTTCATCCAGAATGCGAACCTCAAAGCCCAGAACGGGGATGCCCACGGTGTCAAATTTGGAAGCGGGTGCACCAGGTTTGAGCATTGTTGCAAAGCCCTCACTGAAGCCATAGAGTTCGATGAGCTTGTCACCCAAACGTTCGATGACCTGTCGTTTGGTTTCGCGTCTGAGTGGAGAGCCTGCACACAATAAAACTTCCAGCTTGCTCAGGTCATACGGTGTCGTGTCTGTTTGAAGAAGGGCAATGTACTGAGCAGGCACCATGAAGGTGTGCGTGATTTTTTCGGCCTCCACCAGTTTTGAAAACTCCGCGGGATCGAAAGCAGGCATGACCACACAGGTGCCACCACTGAACAGAACGGGCAGCATCATGAGCCATGTGCCGTTGGAATAAAGAGACGTTGTGGTCAGTGCACGGCTGCGGTCGCTGAACCGCATTTCAATCGAATTGGAAATCGCCCAATGGACCCTTGCCCGGTGACTTTGCATGATGCCTTTGGGCAGACCGGTTGTGCCCGAGCTGTAGATGATGTTGAAGGCATCCTCAGAACGATAGACCACATGCGGGGTGGTAGTGGCGTGGCCTTCGGTCAAAGCCTGATAGTCGGTCCAACCCTGGGATTGGCCGTGTACAACATAGCGCTGGTTTTCATGGAGATGCAAGAGTTCATCCTGGAACGGACGAAGACGGTCAATAAAATCAACGGTTGCAAATGCCTGTTTGGCACCACAGTCGTTGATCAAGGAGGCCAGTTGCTGACCTGTCAGCAAACCCGAAAGCGGTACAACGCAGCAGCCTGCCTTGACGATGCCAAACATGACTTCGAGGATTTCTACCGAGTTACCCATCATGACAACAACGCGGTCACCGCGTGATGCACCAGATGCCAAAAGTGCATTGGCCACGCGGTTCATGTTGTCATTGAACTCGCCCCATGTTCGCCGGACTGAACCACAAACAACGGCTTCCTGATTCTTGCGAAATTTACCGTGGCTGCTGAATATTTCAGGTATCGTGATTTCTGAGTGGTCAAGGGATAACAAGGTTTTCTCCTTCGGTGGATTCATGGTAACTTGGCTTGTCTTGGAAGATGGCTCGTCCACTTGAAATTTGGGACGAGTGTTTCAACGGCCGTGTCTTCGACCTTTTATTCGCCAAGTATGGAAAACAAAGCGTTTTATTCATTCAGGGTCCCGGTGGTTGCCGCGCCCATGTTTTTGGTCAGCGGTATCGAGCTTGTGGTGGCAGCGGCCAATGCAGGTATTGTGGGTGCGTTTCCAACGCTCAACGCCCGAACGCCTGCGTTGCTGGATGCATGGCTGGCTGAAATCAAGGACCGCACCCAAGGTGCGAGCGGGCTTGTGGCCGCCAACTTGATCCTGCACCCTTCGAATGTGAGGCGGGATGACGACCTGGACATTGTGATCAACCACCGCGTCCCTTGGGTCATCACATCGGTGGGTTCGCCAGCCAACGTTGTCGAACGCGTGCATGCCTACGGCGGTCAGGTGTTGGCAGACGTGGCGTCTGTCAGGCATGCCAGGAAGGCCATGGAGGCGGGCGTTGACATGCTGGTTCTTTTGACGGCTGGTGCAGGCGGCAATACCGGCTGGATCAATCCCTTTGCCTTCATCGAGGAGGTGCGTGGATTCTGGTCGGGCCCCTTGGCGGTTGCGGGTTGTTTGAGCACCGGGCGTCAAGTCAAGGCCATTCAAGTGGCGGGGGCTGACATGGCCTACATTGGAACGCCCTTCATTGCAACGCCTGAAAGCATGGCATCGCCAGACTACAAAGAGGCGTTGCGCGGTGCAGGAGCCGATGACATTGTCAAGACCGATGCGGTGACGGGGATTCCGGCTAACTTTTTGAAATCGTCCTTGCTTGCGCAAGGCATCATGCAAGCCGACGGCAGTTTGCTGCCCAAGGGTGCAAGTGATCTGGCCAGCTGGAAAACCGCGTGGAGTGCAGGCCAGGGTGTGGCCGCTGTGGGTGCAGTGGAGACAGTGGCTCGAAGGGTTGAAATACTGCATCAAGAATGGCTGCAGGCCACTGAAGGTGCAGCCCGATAAATCACGGGCGCCATCTGTTCGGCGGCTCATATCGCCCTGTCTCTGTCCTGCCAGTAGCGCATTCTGAGTTCGCGTTTCAAGACTTTCCCCGTTGCGCTTCTGGGTAGGTTGTCCGTGAATTCCAGTGATTTGGGTGCACTGACCGATCCGATTTGCGTCTTCACCAGGTTTTGCAACTCGACAGCGTCCACCGAGCAGCCGGGCTTGAGCTCCAACACCGCGTGAACAGATTCTCCCCATTTGTCGTTTGGAACACCGAAGACACATGCTTCTTGAACGGCGGGGTGGGTCATCAAGGCCTGCTCAACACCGGCCGAGTAGATGTTGAATCCGCCTGAAATGATCACGTCTTTTTTACGATCCAACAAGGTGATGCGGCCGTCTTGATCCATGGCGCCCACATCGCCTGTGTGGTACCAACCATGTCGGTGCACGAGAGTGCTTGCAGGTTCATCTTCTAGGTACGCCGCATTGCTGACCCAGTCGCGCAAAACGATTTCACCGGGTTCTCCGGTTTCGCACCATTGACCATCATCGCGCATCACCCGGACTTGACGGCTGACAGAGGGTGAGCCAATGGAGCGAAGAACGTGGGTGGAAGCAGGCTTGTCGCCATGCATGTGGTCTGAGGGGGAGAGGGCGGTGATGGGGCCTATGGCTTCCGCTTGGCCGTACATGTTCACCATGACGGGGCCAAAAATGGACAGTGCCTGTTTCAGGGGCTCTTCGGCCATGGGTGCGGCGGCATAAACAAAATGCTCGAGCGTTGCGTAATCAAACGATTTGATTTTTTCGGAGGCCAGCAACATGTAGATCACGGTCGGTGGCAGAAAGAGGACTTGGATCTTCTCTTGCTCAACGGTCTGCAGGATTTCCAGTGGGTCGGCTTTGTCGAGCAAAACATGCGTCGACCCGGTCATGGTGAGTGCGAAGATGAAGCTGCCCGCAAAATGGGTCATGGGTGCCACGACCAAGTGACGCTTGGCTTCGTGGGCTCGCATGGAGAACAGCATGTCCATGCTGGTCACGTAGTTGGAGAGGTGTGTGTGCATAACACCCTTGGAGCTGCCGGTTGTTCCGCTGGTGGAATAAAGCGTCCAAGGGGTCAATGGATCGTTGGGAAGGTCTTTGGCCATGGATCCTGCAGGCGCCATCCAGTCCGTCAAACAGGGTGTATCGCCATCTGGTTGGTCAAGACAACACCACAGAGACAGTGTGTGAAGCTCCTCTTGGACATGTGCTGCAAGAGATGCGACATGGCTGTGATAAACCATGGCCGATGGTTTGTGTTGCCGCAAAATGCCTGCATTCAAAGCAGGACTGTTTCTGACATTGACGGGCACCAGCACCATGCCTGCACGCCACAGCCCGTACATGAAAATCAAGCCACGCCAATCGTTGGGGGACAAAAAGGCAACACGGGTTCCTGGTGCGATGCCCATGTCCTGGATTTTTGAGGCGATTCGATGAGACATCGATACCGCTTCTTGGTAGCTGATGGCGACGCCCCCTTGCTGGACGAAGATGGCATCAGGCGTTCTTAAGCCTGCCTTGTCCAGCGCGTCGGTAGCCCTCATGCGTGTCTCCTGATTCTCAGTCCATCAGATCAGGCAAGCTGGTGGCGATGGAGGGAAAGCCAATCAGCAAGGCCAGCAATACAGCTTCCATGACGAGGAATGGCATGACACCCGCAAACAGCTGGCGCGAATTGACTTGCCCTTTGGCCGATGACAAAACGGCAAACAGGTTGAGCCCGACGGGTGGGGTGATGGCTGCAATTTCGATGAGTTTGATGATCAGCACACCAAACCAAATGCCATGGATGCCCAAAGATGTGGAAATGGGGTATAGAAAGGGTAGCGTGATGATCATCAAAGACACACTGTCGACAAAGCAGCCCAGGATCAGATACAGGATCACTACCAAAGCAATAAAGACAGCGGCACTCATCTCGAGGGTGACCACCAATGCTTTGAGGTCGCCGATGAAGCCGCTGATCAACAAAAATCGGCTGAATAAGAGACCCGCCATCACAATGAGGAAAAGTACAGCGGAGATGCGTGCACTTTCAATGAGGCTCTCCCACAGGGCACCTTTGGGCAAACGCTTGGTCGAAAGGGCAATCAGCAGAACACCTGTTGCACCCACCGCACCTGCTGCCGATGGTGGAAATGTGCCGGTGTAAATGCCGCCAACCACCAAACCGATCAGCAAGAAAACGGCCCAGGCGCTCGAGATGCCTTGCAGCTTTTGCTTCAAGCTGAATCTTTCGCTGATCAACGGGGCCCACTCTGGTCTGTAGATCAACATGATCCGAATGCCCACGATATAGCCGACAGCCGTGAGGACACCCGGCAAGATGCCAGCAATCAACAGCTTGCCAATGGGCTCACCCGTCAACACGGCATAGAGCACCATCGCAATCGAGGGCGGAATCAGGCCTGCCAAAGTGCCTGCAGCAGCCACGCAGCCTGCAGAGACGCCAGGGTTGTACCCATAACGGATCATCTCTGGCAAGGCCATGCGCGTGAAGATGCTGGCTGCCACGGTGGTGGAGCCGGATATGGCTGCAAACATGGCTTGTGCCATCACGGTCGCCATCATGAGGCTTCCTCGAATGCCACTCGTCAACTGGAACGCAGCTTTGTACAAATCGGAAA
>JAKFXJ010000350.1 GCA_021731425.1 Limnohabitans sp.
GCGGCCATGGTGAAAGAGATGCTGCCCGAGATGGCTGAAGCCACTTATGCGGGTCATGTGGGCAACGACGGCAGCGCCATCGCTTGGGGCCAGCAACTGGGCGCACGCCTGGCCGACCTGGGTGCGTACCAAGGCCACGGCTCCTGGGCGGTGCCACAAGGCGCTTTGATTTCGTGGGCGCTGATGATGGAAGGCGGTGTGCAGATCAACGCCCAAGGACAGCGCTTTCACGACGAAACCCAAGGTTACTCTGAGGCCGCGGTGCATGTGCTGGCTCAGCCCGGAGGTGTGGCGTGGAATGTGTTCGACGATGCGCTGTTGAGTTTTGCGCAAGGGTTTCCGGATTTTGTGGAGGCACAAGCTGCGGGCGCGGTGCAGCACGCGGGCGATGCGGTTGCACTGGCGCAACTCATCGGTTGTCCGCCAGACGCATTGCAAGCCACCTTGAACGTGGTGCAACCGGGCACCGACCCGGTCACGGGCCGCACCTTCCAACGCGCCCTTCAAGCGCCATTCCATGCCATCAAGGTCACGGGCGCTTTGTTTCACACCCAAGGCGGTTTGGACATCGACGCCCAAGCCCGTGTGCTGCGCCAGGGCGGCACGCCCTTGCCCAACCTGTTGGCCGCAGGCGGCGCAGCGCGGGGCGTGTCGGGCCAAGAAGTCTGGGGTTATTTGTCGGGCAATGGTTTGCTCAGCGCCATTGCGGGTGGCCACATTGCAGCACACACCGCACAACAACTTTTGAAGGACTCGGCTCCATGAACCAGTCGCACAATTTGGCGCAGCGCCTGCAACAAACTCAGGCTTTGCTCGCCCCCGGTGTGTACGATGCACTTACCGCGCTAGTGGCCCAGCAGGCAGGTTTTGAGGCGCTCTATTTATCGGGTGCATCGATTGCCTACACGCGTCTCGGCCGCTCCGACATTGGTCTGACCACCGCCACCGAAGTCGCACAGACCCTGGCCCACATCACCGACCGGGTGAACATTCCCGTGATCGTGGACGCCGACACCGGCTTTGGTAATGCGCTCAACACCCAACGCACGGTGCGCGACTTTGAGCGGGCCGGGGCCGCGATGATCCAGATCGAAGACCAGACTTTCCCCAAACGCTGCGGCCACCTGGACGGCAAGGGCGTGGTGCCCGTGGCCGAGATGCAGGGCAAGCTGCGGGCGGCGCTGGACGCCCGTCACGACCAAAACACCTTGATCCTAGCCCGCACCGACGCCGTGGCCGTGGAAGGTTTGGACGCCGCACTGGAGCGGGCCGAGCGTTACCTCGAATGTGGGGTGGACGCGCTCTTCATTGAAGCGCTGCGGTCCGATGAACAAATGAACCGCGCTTGTGCCCAGTTTGCCCAGCGCGTGCCCTTGTTGGCCAACATGGTTGAAGGCGGCAAGACGCCGGTGCAAAGCGCGGCCGAGTTGGGCGAGAGGGGCTTCAAAATCGTGATCTTTCCGGGCGGCACTGCGCGGGCGGTGCTGCACACTTTGCAGGGGTATTACGCGAGCTTGCACACCCACCAAACCACGCGGCCCTGGCAAGAAAAAATGCTGGACTTCGATGGCCTGAACGCGGTCATTGAAACGCCTCAATTGCTGGCGCTGGGGAAGCGCTACGAGGGCGGTCAAACGACATGAAGCCCCCCATTGTTTTGCGCAGCCTGCAAGTGGGCGACATCGGTTGGGTGGCGCACCGGCAAGGCATTTTGTACGCGCAGGAATACGGTTGGGACGGCACGTTCGAGGCCTTGGTGGCCGAGATCGCCGCGCAGTTCGTGAAGAATTTTGACGCCGAATGGGAGAACGCCTGGATCGCTGAGCGAGAAGGCCAGGTGGTCGGTTCCGTCTTTTTGGTCAAGGTGTCTGAGCAGGAAGCCAAGCTGCGTTTGCTTTACGTGGAGCCGGTGGCTCGCGGCGCAGGGCTAGGACGGCGCTTGACCGATGAGTGCATCGCGTTTGCCAAAGAGAAGGGTTATTCAAAGCTCACCTTGTGGACCAACGACATACTCCATGCGGCGCGACGCATTTACCAGGAGGCGGGCTTTGTGTTGATGTCTGAAGAGCGTCACCACTCTTTTGGTGTCGATCTGGTGGGTCAGTACTGGGCTCTGGACCTGCCCGCAAGCCATTGATCGGGTTTCGCTTTAATCTGAGACCGTCTCAGGATTGGTGCGGACACCAGCCCATTTCAAGCCAGTGCGCATAGCCTGGCTTGAAGGGCCACGCCGTGTGTTGCACGGGCGTACCCGGGGGCAAGACGTTTTCGGTCAGGTGGTCCAGCCAGGGACTGACGGCGCCCATTTGATGCAGCCAGGCTTGTCCTTCGGTGGTTTCCATGGGCACTCCGGCGCTGCCTTGGCGCGATAAAGGCAGTGCGGTGCCCGCTAAGGTGCGGCCGGACATGCGGTCGTGCACGCTCCCCCAAGCGACATGCTGCAAGGTTATTTGCAGGGACCGCAAACGACGACTGATCACATCCAAGGGTTCGTTGGTGAAGCGCAGTTGTCCTAGCAGGTTGTCGAACCAAAAAAAGGCTTCGGGCATGGCCCGGGTGTGTTCACTCAAATGGACCAAGCCGTCGCCCGTGTGCAGGTGCAAACGTGTGCCTTGCCTTTGCAAGTGCCGACCGTGCCGCCAACGAAACAAGGGCGCGGCCAAGGGGTCAATGTCCCAAGCGTGAATTTCATCAAATTGCGCCAGCCAATCAGTGGGCAACATCCAGCCAGCACTGCCCCCCAATAAAACCAGCTGTTGGCGCGGCATGGTTTGGGAGGCCAGCCAATCGGCGATTTGCGCAGACGCGCTCGCCCAGTGTGCTTGGGATCGCCAAGCCCGCCAATGCCAATGCCAGCCGCCAGTCAGGTTCATGACCGAACTTTAAACCTTGTGCGAGGGGTTGGGTGACACATCGGCGGGTTCAAATGATCCGCCCGTGACGCCACCAAGTCCAGACGCAGCCCCAGAACAGCATCAGCATGCCCAGCAAGGCACACAAAGCGGAGATCTCGGTGCGCCGGTGTTTTTTGAGCACGATCTTGCTGCTCAGGGATTGGTAAATCTTCAGTAAGTCTTGGCGGTTGTCGGCGCTGAAATACTCCGCGTGGGTGATTTCGGCGATTTTTTTCAGGCTGGCTTCATCGAGCTTGACACGCATTTGCATGCCTTGGGCCTTGAGCACCGTGCCCTGCACCGAGCCCACACCCACTGTGTAGACACGCACCCCCAGATCGGCGGCAACCTGGGCCATCTTGAGCGGGTCTGGCCCCGCGTTGCTTTGGCCGTCGCTGAGCAACACAATGGCCGCCGCACTGTTGGAGCCGGGTGGTACTTTGGGCAGGCTGGTCGGCTTTCGTGGCGCAGCGTCCGATGCTGTCGCTGTTGGCGCAGGTGTGGCTCCACCCAAAGGTGCGCCAGTGGAGCTGGGTGGGCTGGCTTCGCCATCGATGAGGCCACGCACGTCCAGACCGGAGCCGGGCAACATGGCATGCAGTGCAATCACCATGCCGCTGCCCAGGGCCGAGCCTGGCTGCAGGCTGAGCTGGTCAATGGCCTGCAGTACCAGATCACGCTGCTCGGTGGGGGCCTGCACCAAAGCCGCTGCTCCGGCCACACTGACCACGCCCAATTTCACCTGCGCAGGTTGCCCCATCACAAAGCTTTTGGCGGCGGCTTGGGCTGCTTCGATGCGGCTGGGTTGGACATCACTCGCCCGCATGCTGCCTGAGCTGTCGATGGCCAGCATCACCGTGTCGATGCGGCTGGGCAACAACAAGATGGCTTGTGGCCTGGCCATGGCCACCAGCAAGCCCGTCAGACCCAGCAGAATCAGCAGCGCAGGGACGTGTCGGGTGATTCGCCAAAAGCCAACACCAGGGGCCAAGGGGGCTTGGCCAGCAGAGGGCCAGGCCCGCTGCACGCCACGGGCTTGCCATGCGATGTACAGGCCCAGCCACAGGGGCAAGGTGGCCAGCAGCCACAACAAGCGCGGCCAGACAAACTGAATCGAATGCCATTCAGGCATGTGCGTCCCCTGATGCCATGGGCCGCTTGCTGGCCGCACTGAGCTGGCTGGCGCGTTTGCGCAGTTGTGCAAACCTCAGCAGGGCCTGGTCCAGTGCTTCGTCGGTGTTCAGCTCCAAGCAGTCCACACCGGCTTGGGCCAGGCTGTCCAGCAAAGCCGCTTCGCGGTCTTGTGCGTGTTGTGCAAAACGCTGGCGGAACGCCGCATCGTTGCCATCCACCAGCAGTTGTTCGCCCGACTCTGCATCTTGCACCAGCAGCATGCCGGTGGTGTCAGGCCAAGCCATCTCCAGCGGATCGCGCAGGCGCACAGCCACCACTTCATGACGCCGGGCCAACTGGGCCAGCGGTTTTTCCCAGCCGGCAGGGCTGATGAAATCCGACACCACAAACACGGCCGAACGGCGCTTGAGCACCGATTGAGCCTGCACCAGCCATGGCCCCAACGGGCTGGTCTGCACGGCTTTGGTGTGGGCTGGGGTGGCTCGCAGCATCTGGTGCACGATGTGCAGCAAGTGGCGTCTGCCAGAGCGTGCGGGCACCACGCAATGGGCATTTTCTTGCCCAGTGAACAACATCAGGCCCACGCGGTTGCCGTGTTGCGACAGCAGTTTGGACAAGACAGTCACGATGCTGCAGGCCAGCTCTCGCTTGCTGGTGGGGCCCGAGCCGAAGGCCACTGAGGCAGACAGGTCCAGCACAAACCATGCGGCGATTTCCCGGTCCTCCTGGTGTTCACGCACATAGGGGGTTTGCATGCGGGCGGTTACGTTCCAGTCGATGTGGCGCACATCGTCATGCGCTTGGTATTCGCGCAGATCGGCCAGCACCAGACCCGTGCCGCGAAACAGGCTGCGGTAGTCGCCTTGCAGCTGACCATCGAGCCGTTTGAGCACGGTCCACTCCAGCCGCTGCAGCCACTGCTCGGCATTGGGCGCAGCCGTGTTGGCTTGCGGCAAGCCCGAGACCTGAGCCAGGCCTGAGCTGGTTGCGGCCTCAGTTGGCTTTTTGCGCAGAAAGCTGAACATGGCGGTCCAGTGGTTTGTCGGGGGCGGGGACGGCCTGCAGAATTTTCAGAATCAAGGCATCGGCCGTCATGCCATCGGACAGGGCTTCGTAGGTCAGCACCAGACGGTGGCGCAACACATCGGGCACCAGGTCGATCAGGTCTTGCGGCAGCGCATAGGGTCGCCCGCGCAAGAAAGCCAGGGCCCGAGCGCCTTCGATGAGGGCAATGGTGGCGCGGGGGCTGGCACCAAAACTCAAATAAGGCGCCAATTCGGGCAAACCACAGCGAACGGGATCGCGCGTGGCGGCCACCAGCTTGACCGCGTATTGCACCAGGGCGGGGTCCACATAGCCTTGCCTGCACTGCGCTTGCAGCGCCATGAGTTGCGCCGTGTCGGCCACGGCCGCGGCCGTGGCGGGCATGCCGGTCACACGCTGCACGATCACGAACTCTTCTTCCTCCGTGGGGTAGCCCACCAGCACCTTCATCATGAAACGGTCCACCTGGGCTTCGGGCAGGGGGTAGGTGCCTTCGGTCTCAATCGGGTTTTGCGTGGCCATCACCAAAAAAGGGCGGGGCACTGCATGGGTTTCGCCCGCAATCGTCACTTGCCGCTCTTGCATCACTTCGAGCAAGGCACTTTGCACTTTGGCGGGGGCACGGTTGATTTCATCGGCCAGCAACAAGTTGGCAAACACCGGTCCCAGCACGGTGCTGAATTCGCTGCTTTTCTGGTTGTAAATGCGGGTGCCCACCAGGTCGGCGGGCAGCAAGTCAGGGGTGAATTGAATGCGCTTGAAACTGCCGCGCACGGCCTGCGCCAAGGTGTTGACGGTAAGGGTTTTGGCCAGACCCGGCACGCCCTCGATCAACAAGTGGCCTTGCGCCAAGATGGCCACCAAAATGCGTTCGAGGAAGGCGTCTTGGCCGACCACCACACGTTTGACTTCGTACAGCACACGTTCCATTAACGCAGCGTTGACGGCAACGTTGTCGCCAGAACTTTGGGGCGTCTGGCCCTGGTTCCATGCCAAGTCAGAGGGGTTCATGCACAAAGCCTTTTAGGATCGGTGGGTCTAGCAAAATCAGAATGGGGACACGCCCATGCCGCCACCCGCACTTTCGATGGTGGCGGCAAACACGATGCCGATGAAGGTGCGGGCGGCGGTGGGGTTGAGGATGGCGGTGACGATGCCTACCACTTCGCCCGCCATGTTGATGAGTGGTCCACCCGAGTTGCCGGGGTTGGCGGCGGCATCGGCCTGGATGAGGCCGCGCATCATGGTTTTGCCCTCAGAGCCGAACGACCGGTTCAGGCCCGAGACCACACCCGCCGAGACCGAGGGACCTATCCCAAATGGAAAACCGACGGCCACCACCTCGTCACCAGGCTGCAGGTTTTGACTGCTGCCCAGCGTGGCGGATTGCAGGTCGTCCGGCAGGCGTTTGGCCTTGATCACGGCCAGATCGTTTTCGGGTTGCACGCCCACGACCACCGCTTCGGACTCCAGCCCATCGGCAAAGGTGACTTGGATGCGTTTGGCGCCTTGCACCACATGCAAGTTGGTGAGGATGACGCCCTCCTCTGAAATCACCACACCAGAGCCCACACCGCTGTCTTGCAGCCCACCCTTGGGGTTTTTCTTGTCTTCGTCTTGGGTACGCACATGCACCACCGAGGGCGCAATCAGTTGCGCAGCGCGGGCAGCGCGAGAGGGCAGGTCTTGGGTGTTCAGGGTGTGCAGCACGGCGGCGTTGATGTCGTCCTGTGTCAGCTTTTGCGGTGTGCCGATATCGCGGGTCAGTGCCCAAGTCAGCGTGGCCGTGAGCAATGCGCACAGCAGCAAAGCGGACCAAAGAGGCAGGTGCAGAGTGCGCTTTAAGCCCATAGGGATGGGGCCTGGGGAAGCCGTGGTGGACGAAATAGGTGCTGCCGCGGATGTGGGAGATGAAATCGGTCTGTTGCTCCCTGTTGCAGGAGACCTTCGGCTGTAGAGTGCGGTGCGCTTCATCGATGTGGATACCTTCGGTGATACAGTGGCCAGACCTCATCGCACGCCACTCACCATGCACTTTATCTGGCCCGAGCTGCTTTGGCTATTGTGTTTGATCCCCCTGTTGGTGGTGGGGTACATCCTGGCTTTGCGCCGCAAACGCACCATGGCGGTGCAGTACCCCAGTTTGAACTTGATTCGACCTGCATTGGGCCCGGGTCACCGTATCCGCAGACACATACCGCCCGCCTTGTTGTTGTGTGCGGTGTCGTTGGTGCTGCTGGGCGCGGCGCGGCCGAGTGCGCGACTGACGCTGCCTGCAGATTACTTGTCCTTGGTGCTCGCCATGGACGTGTCGCGCAGCATGCTGGCCGAAGACGTGCCCCCAAGCCGGATTGTGGCGGCGCAACATGCGGCCAAATCCTTTGTGCAGGAACTGCCCGCCCATGTGCGGGTTGCCGTTGTGTCCTTTGCAGGCAATGCTCAATTGGTGCAGAGCGTGACGGACGACAAAGAAGTTTTGCTGTCTGCCATCGATGGTTTTCAGTTGCAGCCGGCACAGCCACCGGCAGTGGCTTGCTGGTCGCCCTCAACACCTTGTTGCCCGAATCGGCCATTGACCTCGAGTCGGTCTTGTATGGCGCTGAGTTCAAGTCAGGCCGTTTGGTCGCGCAGGGGGGCGGTTCGGCGGGCCGATCGCTGGACCAGAACCCTGCGGCTGCGGCCCCCGAAGGCCCCAAGTCGGTTCCAGTTGGGTCTTACACGGCTGGGGCGGTGATCTTGCTGTCAGACGGGCGCCGCACCACCGGTCCTGATCCGGTGGAGGTGGCCAAGTGGGCGGCTTCCAAGGGGGTGCGTGTCTACACCGTGGCTTTTGGGACGCCGGATGGTTTCATTCCAGGCTTTGAAGGGTTTTCTTTTTATGCCAAGGTCGATGAAGTGGCTTTGCAAAAAGTAGCCGAGACCACGGGTGCCGAGTTTTTCAGGGCCACCAATGCCAAGGACTTGGCCATGATCTACCAGCACCTGTCGTCCAAGTTCACCTTGGAGCGGCGCGATACCGAAGTGACGGCTTTGCTTGCGGCATTGGCGGGTGTTTTGGTGTTGTTGGCCATGGGCTTGTCCATGCGCTGGTTCCGCCATTGAGGGTGTTTTTTGAACACACACACGGTGTGGTTCTCAAACCCGTGTGCGTGTGGTAAGGCGCTGAGGCTCAGCCCTGTTTGAGCCGTTCGTTTTGCGGGAACATGAACTTCTTGGCATCTGCGTCCATCTCGGCCTTGAAGGTGTATTTCGCCTTGAAGGCTTCGGCACGTTGGGCCGCCGGACGGGCGTTGACCAGATCGAGCACGCGTTTGATGTGGGGGTATTGTGTCCAGGTGGCCTCACCTGTGCCCAGCACATAAGGCAACATGCGGGCCCAGCCCCACAGTGCCATGTCAACGATGCTGTAGTGCTCGCCCAGCATGTAGGTGTTGTGTGACAGGTGCTTTTCGAGCACGGTCCAGTGGCGGTGCGCTTCAAAGTCGTAGCGGTTCAGGGCGTACTCTTTGGGCTCGGGCGCTGCGTGGCGGAAGTGCACCGACTGGCCAGAAAACGGCCCAATGCCGCTGGCGATGAAGAGCAGCCAGGACAGCGCCGCGCCCCGCTCCTTGCCCTGTGTGGTGCTGGGCATGAATTTTTGTTCACGGTCGGCCAAGTACAGCAAGATGGCGTTGCTGTCGAACACCGTCACGTCGCCATCGGTGATGGCGGGCACTTTGGCGTTGGGGTTGACGGCCAGAAAGGCGGGTGCAAATTGCTCGCCTTTGCGCGTGTCGACCGGCACGGCCTCAAAAGGCAGCCCCAGCTCTTCGAGCAGCAGGGCGATCTTCATGGGGTTGGGGGCGGCGTTGAAGAAAAATTTGAGCATGTGAGTGTTCCATCCAAAAGGGGTGAGGGTGTGGGGTGACAGGCCAAGTGGTCAAGGCCCAAGATGCCAACAGGCACCAGTGTCGCCCAGACCCCGCACTCTTCGGTCAGGCACTCAGTCATGTGTGTGACTCAGAGGGCTGCGCTTTGTTGTTACGTTCGCCCTTCGCTTGGGGCAAGTTGGCTGTTTGGCTCTGCTGATCAGGGGCTTGTGCCCGAGCTTTGGTGTGGCCCCCTTTTTTTGCAGGAACGCTTCATGACCGAACGATTGGCCCAGATCCGCTATGACGAATTAGCCCCCGAGGTGCGGCCTTTGGCCGACGACATCCTGAAGGTGTCCAGCGCGGCACTTGGCGGCCCTTACAACGCCTTGCTGCGCAGCCCCGACATGGCCCGGCGTGCCTTTGATTTTCTGGACTATCTGCGTTTCAAGACCTCGGTCAACAAACGCCTGAACGAATTCGCCATCCTGATCCAGGCACGGATCTCGAACGCGCAATACGAGTGGTGGGCACACGAGACCATTGCCCGCAAGGCGGGTTTGTCGGATGCGGTCATGCGCGACTTGCAGCAATGCCAGCGCCCTAGCAGCATGCAAGAGGACGAACGCCTGGTGTATGACTTTTGCATTCAGCTCTCACTCAACCACCGCGTGCCCGATGGCTTGTGGCAAGAAGCGGTGGCCAGCATGGGTGAACAAGCGGTGGTGGACCTCACGGTTTTGTCGGGCACCTATGTCATGGTGTCCATGCTGCTCAACGCCACACAAGTGGGGATTCCCGGTGGTGGTGCTGAACCCCTTCAGGTGCTGAGCCCTCTGGAGATTCGCCAGCGCTTGTTGGCCTGATCCATCACACTGCACAGTCGATCAACAAGGAGACTTTCATGCCCATTCGTTTCATCCGCACAGGCTTGGCCCTGTTGCTGGCTGCCACCGCCTTCCAGGCCTCTGCGCAAGACTTTCCCAACCGCGCCATCACCATGGTCATGCCCTACGCCGCAGGCGGCCCGGGTGACACCATCACGCGCTTGTTTGCCGGGGCCATGCAAAAGCATCTGGGCCAACAGATCGTGGTGGACAACACGGCAGGGGCCTCAGGCTCGATTGGCACGGCCAAAGTGGCCCGCGCCAAACCCGATGGCTACACCTTGCTGATGATCCACGTCAGCCATGCGACCAACGTCGCCATGTACAAGAGCCTGCCTTACCACCCGGTGGACGATTTTGAGCCGATTGGCCGGGCCACCAGCGGTCCCATGGTGATCGTGGCTCGCAATGAATTTCCGGCCAAAAACCTGAACGAGTTTGTGGCCTACGTGAAAGCCAACGGCACCAAAGTCAGCTTGGCACATGCAGGGGTGGGTTCGGCCTCGCACCTGTGTGGTTTGATGATGATGAACGCTTTGGGCATCAAGCTCAACGAGATTCCTTACAAGGGCACAGGCCCGGCCTTGACCGACCTGATGGGTGGCCAGGTGGACATTTTGTGTGACCAGACCTCGGGCACGGTGCCTTCGGTCAAGGGTGGCAAGATCAAGGCTTATGCCTCTGCGGGCAAAGCCCGTTTGCCCCAGTTGCCTGAAGTGCCCGCCATCACCGATGCCGGTGTGGAGGGTTTTGACATCAACATCTCTTTTGGCCTGTATGCCCCCAAGGGCACACCCAAGCCTGTGCTCGATCAGTTGACATCGGCGTTGCAAAAGTCGGTGGCCGACCCCGAGGTGCGTCAGCGCCTGGAAGCCATGGGCATTGCGGCGGTGAGCCTCGACCAGGCCCGGCCTGAAGCCTTGCGGGCCCACCTGAAAAACGAGATCGACACCTTGGGCAGCTTGTTGGTCAAGGCGGGCGTCAAAGCCAATTGATGCTGCCCATGCTCGCCGGGGCCTCATCAGGTCCCTCTCGCCTGTACGGGAGATGATCCGATGAAGAACTGGTGGCCTTTGCTGCTGACCCTGGTGATCCAGGCCATGGTGGCCATGGCTTTGCTGAGCCTGCCCGTGGTGGCTCCGGTGGTGGCGCAGACTTTGCAGGTCTCGCCCGCCTTGGTGGGCCTGTATGTTTCGGTGACCTACGCTGGCGCCATGGTGGCCACCTTGATGGGTGGCGCCACGGTGGCCCGCATGGGCGCCATCCGCGTGAGCCAGTGGGGGCTTGTCTTGTGCGCCTTGGGCTTGCTCTTGTGTGCCGTGCCCTGGCTGCCGTCCATGGTGTTGGGCGCGGTGTTGATTGGGCTGGGTTATGGCCCGATCACCCCGGCCAGCTCGCACCTGCTGGCCCGCACCACGCCCAAGCATCAGATGTCGCTGGTGTTTTCCATCAAGCAAACCGGCGTGCCCTTGGGCAGCATGTTGGCTGGGGCGGTGGTGCCGCCTTTGGCGCTGCTGGGCAATTGGCAACTCAGCCTGGTGGTGGTGGCTGTGGTGTGCTTGCTGTGCGCCTGGGTGTCGCAAAGCCTGCGGGCTGAACTCGACAGCGACCGACAAGGTGACAGTGCCATCCGCTGGGGCAGTTTGATCGAACCGATTCGTCTGGTGTTGGCCCATCGGGCCCTGCTCACCATGGCGTCTTGCTCGTTCATGTTTTCCATGGTGCAGTTGTCGCTCACCACCTACCTGGTCACCTTTTTGCACGACGATTTGTCTTACGGCCTGGTGGCGGCGGGCTTGGCTTTGTCGGTCACGCAGTTGGGCGGCATTGGCGGGCGTGTGGTCTGGGGTTATGTGGCCGACCGGTGGCTGGGTGCGCGGCGCATGTTGCTGCTGTTGGCCAGCATGATGGCTTCAGGGGCGCTGGCTTCGGCCTTTTTGACCACCGACACCCCCCAAGCGGTGGTGATTGTGATTTTGGTGGGCTTTGGGGCCTCGGCCATTGGATGGAACGGGGTTTACCTGGCCGAAGTGGCCCGTCGCGCCCCTTCCGGCATGGCCAGCATGGCCACAGGCGGCACACTGGCGTTCACGTTTTTGGGCGTGGTGGTAGGGCCTCCGATGTTCGGTGCCTTGTCGGGCCTGTTCGGCACTTACCGCGCCGGTTTTGTGGGCCTCATGGTCATGGCCAGCATCAGCGGCACGGTGCTCTACTGGAGCCAGCGGCCGCGCTGAACACCGGTTTCAGGCTGTCAACAAGATCCGGTCGATCCAGTCCTGAATTGCGGCCCCATCCATGCCGTGCGCCAGGCCCAGCAGCATGATGATGCGCACCTTGTGGGGCGGCAAAGGCCCTGCGGTCAAGATGCCGTGCTGGGCATCGGCGTACACGCTGGCGCGGGTCACGCTGCCGGTGATGAAGCGGGCGCAGCGGGCCACCAGCACGCCTTGGGCGGGCAGTGATTGAATGAACGCGCGGTAAGCCGTGGGCGTGTTGGCATTGCCCAAACCGGCATGCACGATGCCTTGCGCTCCGGCGGCCACAAAAGCACGCATGGCGGTCTCGTCCACGCCTGCATAAGCCACGGCAATGTCCACCCGGGGCCACGCAGCAGGTGTTTTCCAAGTGCTGGGGGTTTGCCAGGCCACTGTGGGCGCACGCCCTGCGGCGCGGAACCACTGTACCGCCTGATCGGCCACCTCGCCCACAGCACCGGCCAGTGGGCTGTCAAAGGCCTCCACACTGCTCACATGGCGTTTGCCCACCCACAGGCCGGAATGGATGCGGCCGTTCATGACCACCAGCGTGCCGCGCCCACGAGCCGTCGGGCAGGCGGCAACACTGCAGGCGTCCAGCAAGTTGGCGGGTCCATCGGCCGAATAGGCCGTGGCTGGGCGCATGGCCCCCACCACCACGATGGGTTTATCGCTGTCCACGCTCAGGTGCAAAAACGTCGCGGTTTCTTCTAGCGTGTCGGTGCCGTGCGTGATCACGATGCCCACCACATGCGGGTTGTGCACGGCTTGCATCACAGCGGCATGCAGATCCAGCCAGTGGTCGGGCCGCACGTCATAGCTGGCCAGTTGCATGGGCTGCGAGACGTCGATGTTGTAGCGCTGGCGCAGCTCGGGCACGGTGTCGACCACGGCGGCCAAGCTCAGGCTGGCGGGTTTGTAATCGGTGCTGACCGAGGCGGCGCTGGCCGCGCCTGCGATGGTGCCGCCCGTGCCAATCAGTGCCAAACGGGGTTTTGTCATGTTTCAAGTCTCCGAAAAAATCATGTGGACACGGCCCAGCGGGCCGTAATCGGCGCTGACGCTGTCGCCCGCTTGCAGCTCCAGCGGCACCATGCAGGTGCCGGTGGTCACCACATGGCCCTTTTGCAGGGTGATGCCCAAGGCGGACAACTGGTTGGCCAGCCAGGTCAGGGCGATGCGCGGGTCGCCCAGCACGTTGCCGCCTGTGCCGTCGCGGGTGTATTGAAGGGTGTTGTTGTGTTCAATTTGGGCGTGCACCGGGTAGGTGCTCAAATCCAGATCGCGCCAGACATCGGGCGCGGCCGGGCCCAGCACAAAGTGCCGCGCACAGGCGTTGTCGGCCAGCAGTTGCGCCTCGCCTGCGGCAGTGAATGGTTCCATGCGCGAGTCGGGCACCTCGAGGGCCGGGTGCAAACTGGCCACCGCGTTCATGACCTGCTGCTGGGTATAGGGCGCAGCTTGCGGCGGCAGGTCTTGCGCCATGGCAAATGAAAATTCCGGCTCGGCCACGCGCATGCGGTTGCCGGCTGACGGCACGGTGGCACCGTTGCCCAACACCTGCCCCGACAACAAGCGACCGGCCAACGGCCCGCTCACGTTGATGTGGGCTTGCCCGTTGGTGCTGGTGGCGGCAATTTTCCAGCCCACCACCTGGCGGCCGGACACCAGCGGCAGTTGGGCTTGTACTGCGTAGCCTTGCAAGGCGCTCAAGGGGCGGCAAGCTTCAGGCAAGGCGGCCAACACCTGGCCCGATTGCCAATGCGCCCAGACCACTTGGGCGGCTTGCTGGGCCTTGACGGTGTCGATGGGGTGCTGGTGCAAGGAGGGGTCAGTGCCGGGCTGTGTCATCCGCCCATTGTTACGCCAACTGAGCGGTTTGCTGCGGAATTTTGTGTATAATTTCGGGCTTGATGGCGACATCAAACAGTTTCAGGTGATATAGCTCAGTTGGTTAGAGCGCAGCATTCATAATGCTGATGTCGGTGGTTCAAATCCACCTATCACCACCAAATCCAAAGCCCGCAGTTTCACGACTGCGGGCTTTTTGGTTTTGGGGGCTTGTTCCCGGCTTTTCAAGCCCCCAGCCCTGTCAGACCTTCGACCCTGGGTTATGGTCAGGGGATGAACAATCAGTCTTGGATGCATGGTTTGAAGTTGGGTGCTCGCCAGTTGTGGCGTGACCTGCGAGCGGGTGAGTTGCGCCTGTTGATGGTCTCGGTGGCGCTGGCCGTGGCTGCCTTGACGGCGGTGGGTTTTTTGGCCGATCGCATGCAGTCGGGCCTGTGGCGCGACGCGCGTCAGCTGCTGGGGGGCGACGCGGTGGTGGTCAGCGACCAAAGCACGCCCGCTGCTTTTGTGCAAAAAGCCCGAGAGGCCGGATTGCAGAGCAACACCAATGTGAGTTTCCCGACCATGGCGCGGGCCATGGCGCCAGCGGGTGCTGAGGCGGCCTCCAGCGCGACGGCCTCGGCTTCGGGCAACAGCACACCCATGCCCCCCGCCACGCGCCTTGTGGCACTGAAGGCAGTCGAGCCCGGTTACCCCTTGCGTGGTCGCCTGGAGATTTCAGGCCAAAGCGCGGCCAGCATTCCGCCTGTGGGTGAGGTCTGGGTCGATGCGGCTTTGCTCGAAGCGCTGAATCTTCAGGTGGGCCAGATGCTGGGCTTGGGCGAGCGCAGTTTGCGCATTGGCGCCACCATCACCCGCGAGCCCGACCGGGGCGCGGGCTTCATGGGGTTTGCACCGCGCGTGATGATGAACATGGCCGATTTGGCCTCGACGGGCCTGGTCCAGCCGGCCAGCCGTGTGAGCTGGCGCATGGCAGTGGCCGGCAGCGATGCGGCTGTGGGCCAATTTCTGCCTTGGGCACAGGCCGAGGCCGACAAGACCGATGTGCGTGGCGTGAAGGTCGAGTCGCTGGACAGTGGTCGCCCCGAGATGCGGCAAACCCTGGACCGGGCTTCGCAATTCTTGAACCTGGTGGCCTTGCTGGCCGCTTTGCTTTGCGCCGTGGCCGTGGCTTTGGCGGCGCGTAGTTTTGCAGAGCGGCAGTTGGATGCTTGTGCCTTGCTTCGGGTTTTGGGGCAAAGCCAGCGCACACTCACATTGAGTTACGGCTTGGAATTTTTGGGTGCAGGCCTGGTGGCCAGTGTGCTGGGGGTGCTGGCCGGTTATGGCGTGCACCTGGGTTTTGTGCAGTTGCTGGCGGGTTTGGTGGATGCCAATTTGCCCGCGGCCACACCCAAGCCTGCGCTGATGGGCCTGGCCATGGGGCTGACGCTGCTGGTGGCCTTTGGCCTGCCGCCGGTGTTGCAGTTGGCCAAAGTGCCACCGCTGCGCGTGATCCGCCGTGACCTGGGCAGCGTGCAGGTGCGCTCGGGCCTGGTGCTCATCATGGGCTTGCTCGGCTTTGCCGTCACCTTGCTCATGGTCAGCCGCAACCTCACGCTGGGCCTGATCACGGTGGGCGGTTTTGCCGTGGCGCTTTTGGTGTTTGCCGCTTTGGCGGCGGCGGCTTTGTTTTTGCTGCGCCGGGTGGTGCCCGATGAGTCCGCTCCGCGCTGGCTGCGCCTGGCCACACGCCAGGTGGCCGCGCGACCGGTGTTTGCGGTGGTGCAGGTCAGCGCTTTGTCGGTCGGTTTGCTGGCGCTGGCGTTGCTCGTGCTGCTGCGCACCGACCTGATCGCCAGTTGGCGTCAGGCGACCCCCGTGAATGCGCCAGACCGCTTTGTCATCAATGTGCAGCCCGAGCAGGCCCAAGACTTTTTAGCCCATCTGAAAACCGCAGGCGTGCAGTCGCCCGATTGGTTTCCCATGATCCGGGGCCGTTTGGTGGCCATCAATGGCCGGGTCATCGGGCCTGATGACCTGATCGCCGACCGCGGCAAACGCTTGCTCGACCGTGAAATCAACCTCTCGCACAGCGCGGTCTTGCCGGGCCACAACCCCTTGGTGGCCGGGCGCTGGTTGGCCGAGGAGGCCGACGGCGTGAGTGTCGAAGAGGGCATCGCCCAAGCGCTGGGATTGAAGCTCGGCGATCGGCTGGGCTTTGACATCGCAGGTCAGCCCCACGAGGCGCGGGTCACGTCCTTGCGCAAGGTGGACTGGGCCTCGATGCGGGCCAACTTTTTCATGCTGTTCCCGGTCTCGCAAATGCCCGATTTGCCCATGACTTACATGGCCGCATTCCGCTCGCCCGAGGGGGCTCCGGGTTTTGAAAATGCCATGGTCAATGCCTTTCCCAACATCACCAGCGTGGACATGCGCAGCACACTGGCACAGGTGCAGCGGGTCATGGACCAGGTGATCAGGGCGGTGGAATTTCTGTTCGCCTTCACCCTGGCCGCGGGCCTGATGGTGTTGCTGGCCGCCGTGGGCGCAAGCCGTCAGGCGCGTGAGCGCGAATACGCCATCATGCGGGCGCTGGGAGCAGGCCGCAACTTGCTGGCGCAGGTACAGCGCACCGAGTTGCTGGGCATTGGCTGGCTGGCAGGCTTTATGTCGAGCGCCATGGCGCTGGTGGTGGGCTGGGCATTGGCCCGCTATGCGTTTGAATTTGCCTGGCAACCCCCTTTGTGGGCGCCCTTGGCCGGAGGGTTCGCTGGCGCCTTGTTGGCTTGGGGGGCGGGCAGTCTGAGCTTGGCCGGGGTGCTGAGACAGCCGGTGGTGCAGACCTTGCGCCAAGCAGCGCAATGAAGACGCGGTTGAACACAAGGTTGCACTTGCGGGTGGACATGCCAGCGCATGGCCTTTGGGAACCCTGCACAATCGAGCTCCATGAACATCGAAGACAAG
The DNA here is from genome assembly GCA_021731425.1 of Limnohabitans sp. Classification (GTDB taxonomy): domain Bacteria; phylum Pseudomonadota; class Gammaproteobacteria; order Burkholderiales; family Burkholderiaceae_C; genus Limnohabitans_A. Next base: position 16,860 of record JAKFXJ010000350.1, read on the forward strand.
CCCCCGTTTGACACGCCCTTTGCCTGGATAGGTGGCGAAGCGGTGGTGCGTGCCCTGGCCGACCGCTTTTATGACCTGATGGACATGGAGCCGGGTTTTAAGGCTTTGCGAGACGCCCACGGTAGCAGCCTGGACGGTGCGCGTGACAAGCTGTTTTGGTTTTTGTGCGGTTGGTTGGGTGGACCCGAGCATTACACCGAGCGTTTTGGCCACCCGCGTTTGCGCATGCGCCACATGCCGTTTTCGATTGGGGTGCTGGAGCGCGACCAGTGGCTGGCCTGCATGGACCAGGCCATGACCGAATTGGGTGTGGACCCGGTGCTGCGAGAACGCCTGAACGCCAGTTTCTTCAAGACCGCCGACTGGATGCGCAACCGGGGCGCGTGACGCGCCTCCGATCTTTCTTGTGCGCTGAAATCGCCCCAATGCCCAGCTCGGAGCCCATCTTGTGAAAATCAATGCGCTGCAAGACCTGAAGAAAGTGCGCCAGAAGCTGGCCGAGGCCCACGCGTTGGCCCAGGCGCAGGCGGCTGCCCAGGCGCTGGCCGCGCGTCAGCGCGAGGCCGAAAGCAACTTGTTTGCGCGTGCTGTGGGGGCCGTGCAGCGCTTGCCTGTGCACGACCAGGTCAATCTGGACGGACCCAGCCCCGCCCCGATTGCGCACCAACGCCATAAGGACAACGAAGCCGTGCTGCGCGATTGCCTGAGCGACGAGTTCGACGCCAGCACGTTGCTCGACACCGACGACGCGCTGAGTTTTCGCCGCCCGGGCATTGGGCGCGATGTGATCCATAAATTGCGCAAAGGCGATTGGTCGATCCAGCGCGAGATCGATTTGCATGGCCTGCGCAGCGACGAAGCCCGTGTGGCCTTGGCCGAGTTCATCCGCTTGGCACACCGACAGGGCGTGCGTTGCTTGCGTGTGGTGCATGGCAAAGGTTTGGGCTCACCGGGCAAAACCCCGGTGCTCAAGTCCAAGGTGCACAGTTGGTTGGTGCAAAAAGAC